>NZ_JAVREH010000003.1:0-255602 GCF_031845305.1 Jatrophihabitans lederbergiae
CCGATGCACGATCTCGTTCGTCCCGACACCCTCGTCGGCCAGCAACACGATCCGCGCTCGCTGGGCCAACCCCGCCGGCAGCGACGGCGTCCGCGTCCAACGGGTCAACTCGGCGCGGTCCTCAGCGGGCATCTGCACGGCAACAGTCAACGACATACACCATGCTACCGCGAGGTACAGCTACTTCATTCACGCAACACTAGAAGCGTCAGGCCGAGGGGAAGTAAACCGTACGTCCGGCGCCTGGTAGCCACGATCGAAGTTACGGCGGAGAACAGCGCTGCCGCGAGGCCGCCGACGATCAGGAAGAAGATCCGGTTGTGCCAGACGTGCGCCCATGCCGACAGTGTGTGACCATCAGCCGCGAAGTAGAACGCTAGCAGGCTGGCCCACGCGACCACGAGGTGCGAGCAGCAGCCCTCAGTGGAATATGGTTGGCCAGCCCGATCCAAGCGGGGATTAGTAGCCAAAGACTGCCGACATTCCCGATCTCGTACCTCAGACCGACGCCCTGCCCCTTGATGACTGCCATGATGAACCCGAAGGCACCACCGAACATCAGCAAAGCGAGCGTGGTGGAAGGCGCCGCAATAAATGGCGCCCGTTGAGTCACAGAAGTCGCCGACTTGCCGAGCATCTACTGACCCTTTCCGGCGGGCGGCTAATCAATAAGGTCGGCTACGAGGTAGGCGGGTCCTCGCCGGCGTCCGGCTGCTGTGACAGGTACTGCTCGAACTCCGCGCCGATCTCGTCCGCCGTCGGCAGTCGTCCGCCATCAGCCACCAGACCCCGGCTGCGTCCAGCCACGATCTCGTCGTACTGGGCCTCCAGCGCATGCACAACCGACGCAACCTGTTCCGACGACGCCACCTGGGCATCGAGGTCCACCCGCGTCACGATCGCGGCCTCGTCGAGCACCGACACCGGAAGCTCCAAGCCACCAGCCTTCGCCACGCACTCCAACAGCGTGGCAGCAGCGGCCGGATAGTCCAGGTGCGCCAGGTAGTGCGGCACGTTCACGGCGAAGCCCATCGAGTCCAGCCCGGTCTCGCCGAGCCGGAATTCCATCAGGTGCCCCGCGCTGGCCGGCACCTGCACCGTCCCGAGCCAGTTGCTGTACTCGGCGACCAGTGACGGCGGGCTGCCGTGTGCGATCACCGTCGACGGCCGGGTGTGCGGCACGCCCATCGGAATCGCGTTCAACCCCACCAGCAGCCGGACGCCCAACCGCTCGACGATCAGCTTGATCGCCGCCGAGAACCGCTCCCACTGGGTGTCCGGCTCCGGCCCGGACAGCAGCAGGAAGCGGGTGCCGGCCGTGTCGGTCAGCGCGTGGATCGCAAGCTGGGGCGCGGTGTAGCTCTCCCAGTGGTCCGTCGCGAACAGCATCTCGGGTCGGCGGCCGCGGTAGTCGAGCACCTGGTCCACGTCGAAGGTGACGACGAGTTCCGATTCCAGCGTCGACAGCAGGTGCGCCCGCGCCAGCCGCGACCCGTTACCGGCGTCAACGAAGCCGTCCATCGCCTGCACCAGTACCGGACTGTCGAACTCGGGCAGCGGATCGACGAAGTCGAACAACCCTGCTGGATCAAGCACTGTCGTTCCTCCTGCTCAGCCGTTGGACAGGGCGACGACAAGCTCGGGTTCGGTGGCGGCGCGCACCTCGTCCACGGTGACCCCCGGAGCGACCTCGCGCAACACCAGGCCGTCAGCGGTCACGTCGATCACCGCGAGGTCGGTCACCAGTTGCTGAACGCAGTGCGCCCCCGTCAGCGGCAGCGAGCACTCCTTGACGATCTTGGGAGTGCCGTCACGGGCCACGTGCTCCATCATCACGATGACCTTCTTGGCCCCGTGGACGAGGTCCATGGCACCGCCCATGCCCTTGATCATCTTGCCGGGGATGGTCCAGTTCGCCAGGTCGCCGTTGGCCGCAACCTGCATGGCGCCGAGCACCGCGACGTCGATGTGGCCGCCCCGGATCATCCCGAAGGACAGCGAGGAGTCGAAGAACGACGCCCCCGCAAGCACGGTCACCGTCTCTTTGCCGGCGTTGATGAGGTCGGCGTCGACGTCCTCGTCATACGGGTACGGCCCGACGCCGAGGATGCCGTTCTCGCTCTGCAGGACGACGGTGATGCTCGGGTCCACATAGTTGGGAACCAGCGTCGGCAACCCGATGCCGAGGTTGACGTACTGGCCGTCGTGCAGCTCCCGGGCGACTCGGGCCGCGAGTTCGTTGCGGGTCAGTGCCATCGCGATCCGCCTGCGCTTTCTGAAGCCGCGCGATCTCGCACGGTCCGCTTCTCGATGAGCTTGCCCGACTCACCCACCTCGACCACCCGCTGCACGAAGACGCCGGGGGTATGCACCAGTTCCGGGTCCAGCTCACCGGGCTCGACCAGCTCCTCCACCTCGGCGATGGTGATCCGGCCGGCCATCGCGCACAGCGGGTTGAAGTTGCGCGCCGCCGCGTCGTAGATCAGGTTGCCGTGCCGGTCGCCCTTGGCGGCCCGGACCAGCGCGAAGTCGGCGACGATGCCCTCTTCGAGAACATAGGCCTGTCCGTTGAATTCGCGAACCTCTTTCGGCGGTGAGGCGATCGCGACGCTGCCGTCGGGGTTGTACCGCCACGGCAATCCGCCGTCGGCCACCATCGTGCCGACGCCCGCGGGCGTGAAGAAGGCCGGAATGCCGGAGCCGCCGGCACGCAGCCGCTCGGCCAGGGTGCCCTGCGGGGTCAGCTCCAGCTCCAGCTCACCGGCCAGGTACTGCCGCGCGAACTCGCGGTTCTCACCGACGTACGAGCCGATGGTCCGCCGGATCTTGCCTGCGAAGAGCAGCACCCCGAGGCCGGCCTCGTCCACGCCGCAGTTGTTCGACACGGTTTCGAGCGAGCCGCTGCCGTGCTCGAAAAGGGCCTGGATGAGTACGTGCGGGATGCCGCACAGGCCGAACCCGCCGACCGCCAGCGAGGACCCGTCGCCGATGTCGGCTACCGCCTCGGCAGCCGTTGCCACCACCTTGTCCACGCCGCCTGCCTTCCTTCGCAGTGCGGGCGCACCCCTGAGGCGCGCCCGGCCATGTGCCAACCACCGCGACGAACTCTAGCCAGCGCCTGCGACGAAACCGACACGGCTCTTCATATCCGACCGGACGAGCGTTAGTGGACGACCGTCGCGTGCTCGGCCTGGGCCTTCGCCGCGGTCCTGGACTCGTCCGGATGCCGCACCAGCACGACCGATCCACCCACCGCCAGCGGGGCGACCAGGGCAGCAGTCCAACCATTCTCGGCAGCGGACGCACCAGCCCGGTCACCGGCGCCACCAGCAGATTCGCCGCTCCAGTCGGTCGTCCACAGCAGTCGCCCGCCCTGGGCGAGGCCGAGCCGCTGAGCCGACTCCGCCGCGGCAGCCGCCAGCCGAGCCCGGCTCAGGCCGTCGAGCGCGGGCACCTCGGGACCGGCCTGGGCCCGCACGGTGGCCCAGCTGTCGGGCATGGGTCGTACGGACGTGGCGTAGTCACTGGCCCCGGCCGGCGGGGTGGACGGCCTGGCCATGCTCAGCAGCGACACCGAGAACACGTCCTCGGCCGCGGCGAGGTCCAGAACGGCCAGCGAGTCGGCGTCGGCGAAGACCACGCCGGCCTGCTCGGGAGCGGTGACGATCTCGAGGCCGGCGAACCAGCAGCCGAGCAGGATCGGCGCCGCCAGCCAGTGCACCGGCAGCCGGACGCAGGCCCGGTCGCCCGGAGCCAGCGCCAGCTCGTCCAGCAGCAGGTAATGCGTCTTGGCGACCCAGTTGCCGAGCGACTTCGCCGACAGCTCGGCCCGCTCGCCGGTCTCGTCGTCGTAGAAGGTCACCAGCGGAGCGCCCGGATCGGCCGCCAAGCGGGCCGAGAAAAGCGCCTCGGGAGTGAGATCGGCCATGAGTCAGTCGATGCAGCCGGCGTCGGCCGCGGTGGTGGTCGCGGGGGCGCTGGAGGACCCCGATGAAGCCGCCGAGCCAGCAGAAGCCGCCGAGCCAGCGGACGCCGCCGAACCAGTCGATGCCGAGCTCGGCGCCTTGGCCGACGTGGGCATCAGGCTCTTGACCTGGAGGCTGTTCTCGCCCAGCACCAGCGCCACACCGGTGACGGACGGCGAGCGCACCAGCACCGCTCCCGGAACCTGGGCCTGCAGCGCCTTCACCGCGCTCTCCTGTCCCGGGGCGTAACGGATGGTCGTCCTGGGCAGCACGTCCGACGTCGCGGCCGGGATCGTGGTGTTGAAGCCGGCCTGCTGCAGCGCCTTTGCGTTGGCGGTCTCGATGCCGTTGTTGTTCGTGTCGTTGATGACCTGGACCGTCACCGACTCCGGGGACGCTGCCGTGGCATTCTTCAGCGCGGTCACCGGGCCGTCGCCGATCAGGTTGTCGATGAAATCCCGCATCGCGTCGGCGTTGACCACGACGGTGCTCTGGGTCGCCCCGTCGATCTGCTCGTCGGCGTAACCAGCGGTGGGAATCGTGGTGAACGTGAAGTTGCCGGCCTGCAGGTTCTGCATCTGCTGCGCGAGCTTGGTCGGTTCCAGGGAGTCGTCCATCTGCAGTGAGGTAGACACCGCCTTGAGCAGGCTCTGCAGCTTCAGCGGGTTGAGCAGCGTCCCGGCCGAGGAGATCTTGCGGAACACCGCGGACAGGAAGTACTGCTGACGCTTGATCCGGTCGAGGTCGCCCTGACCATCGGGAAAGCCGTGCCGCTGCCGGACGAAGGCCAGCGCCTGCTTGCCCTTGACGTTCTTGTTCATGCCCTTCTTCAGATCGATGCCCGAGTAGTTCGGGACGAACGTCCCGTCGGGCTCGGTGCCGGAGTCGTAGCCGACGCCGATCTGCCCGTTGGGCGCCGGCCCCATCGCCCGGTTGAGGCACACGTTCACCCCGCCGATCGCGGTCGAGATGCGGTAGAAGCCGATCAAATCCACCTGGACGAAGTGGTCGATGTGCAGCCCGGTGAGCTTCTCCATGGTCTGCACCAGCAGGCGCGCGCCGGCGGCCTTGTCACCGTGCGAGGCCGCGATGCCGATCGGGTACGCGGCGTTCAGCTTGTTCTTGCCGTGGCCGGGGATGGTGACGTAGGAGTCCCGGGGGAACGAGATCGCCGTCGCCTTGGTGCCGTCGGCGGGCAGGTGCAGCAGCATCATGGTGTCGGTGTTGTAGCTGCCACCGTCCCGCGTCGTGCCGAGCTGCGCGAGCTCGGCGTCGGTGGCACTGTCGCGGTCGTCATTGCCGACCATGACGATGTTCTGGTCCGCGCCGTCGATTCCGCCCGCGCCGGTCCCGCCGCCGGCGTCGGCTGCCGGGGTGATCGCGTTCACCCGGACGATGTTGGCGGTGAAGTTGCGGTAGGTCGCCCAGGCATACCCGCTGCCCACCAGCACCAGTAGCGAGAGCACTCCGGCCAGCACCTTGACGCCGAGTAGCGCGCCCCGCGCGGCGTCGGAGCGCTGCCGGCCGGAACCGCCGGACGGCCCGCCAAGACCCGCCGCGCTGCCAACACCCGCCGCGCCGGCGCTTCGGCGGCCGCGCGGGTCCAGCTCAGCGGGGAGCGCCGCACTCGCACCGGGTGGGACCTTGGGACCCGCCACGCCGGCGCTCCGGCGGGACGGCGTGCGGCCACGGCGCGGATCGAGCTCGGGAGGCAGGCCGCCGTTTCCGGGCCCACCGGCACGTCCCGCGTTTCGGGGGCGGTCGGCTGACGGGTCGTAGTTCGAAGGCACGCCGGGGAGTCTAACGGCGCCGACCTGTGCGATTCGGCAGAAACAGCGGCGCGCGAGTCCGACAAGCGGTCAACCATTCCGGTGCTCCGACGGTCGGCGCGGCTGAACACCGCCGAGCGGCTGAACCTCGGTGTGGAACGATGACCCGCATGCGCGTATTCGTCACCGGCGGTGCTGGGTTCATCGGTTCCCAGTACGTCCGGGAGCTTCTGAACGACCAGTATCCGGCCTACGCGGGGGCCGAGGTCACCGTCTTCGACAAGCTGACCTACGCCGGCAATTTGGTGAATCTGGAGCCGGTGGCGCACAGCCCGCGCTACCACTTCGTGCGCGGTGACATCTGCAGCGCCGCCGACCTGGACGCCGCGCTACCCGGCCATGACGTGGTGATCAATTTCGCGGCCGAGTCCCATGTCGACCGCTCCATCACCGGTGCCGCCGACTTCATCCAGACCAACGTCCTGGGCGCGCAACAGGTGTTCGACGCTGCCCTGCGCCACGACGTCGGCCGGGTCGTGCACATCTCCACCGACGAGGTGTACGGCTCGATCGACGAGGGTGCCTGGACCGAGGACCACCTGCTGGAGCCCAACTCGCCCTACTCCGCCGCGAAGGCCGGCTCCGACCTGATCGCCCGCGCCTATGCCAAGAGCTACGGACTGAACATCTCGATCACCCGGTGCTCCAACAACTACGGGCCCTACCACTTTCCCGAGAAGGTCATCCCGCTGTTCGTGACGAACCTGCTGGACGGCCAGAAGGTCCCGCTGTACGGCGAGGGAGCCAACGTCCGGGACTGGCTGTTCGTGGCCGATCACTGCCGCGGCATCCAGCTCGTCGCAGAGAAGGGCGAGCCGGGGGAGTTCTACAACATCGGCGGCGGCCGTGAGCTGTCCAACCGCGAGCTCACCGAGCAGTTGCTCGCCGCGACGGGCCGGGACTGGTCCTACGTGCAGCAGATCACCGATCCGCGCGGTGGCGGCCACGACCTGCGCTACGCCGTGGACTATTCCAAGATCGGCAAGCTCGGCTACGTTCCGCAGGTGAGCTTCGAAGAGGGCCTGGCGCTGACCGTCCAGTGGTTCAAGGACAACCGCGACTGGTGGGAGCCGCTCAAGGAGCGCGCGGCGGTCGCCCACATCGAGAAGGTCTGAGTGCCCCGCGACACCCCCCGCTGGCTGATCGCCGGCGCGGGCGGACAGCTGGGCAGTGACCTGGCACGCGTGCTGCGCGACCAGGGCGTTCCGGATTCGCACGTGCTGGCGGCGTCCTCGTCCCAGCTCGACATCACCAGCAGCCGTTCGATCGCCGCCGCGTTCACCGACTTCGACCCGACCGTGGTGCTCAACGCCGCCGCCTACACCGCCGTGGACAAGGCAGAGACGGACGAGGAGCGCGCGTTCGCCGTCAATGCCTCCGGACCGGCCCTGCTGGCAGCCGCCGCGAACCGGACCGGGGCGCGGCTGGTCCAGGTATCCACCGACTACGTCTTCTCCGGCGACGCCCGCGAGCCCTACCGGGTGGACGCGCCTACCGATCCACGCTCGGCGTACGGCCGGACGAAGCTGGCCGGTGAGCTGGCGGTGCGTGAGCTCGCCCCCGACCTGAGCTACGTGGTCCGCACCGCGTGGGTGTACGGCGCCAGCGGCGCGAACTTCGTCAAGACCATGGTCCGGCTGGAAAGCGCGCACGAGACCGTGCAGGTGGTGGACGACCAGCGCGGCTCACCGACCTGGTCGGCCGATCTGGCCCGCGGCCTGGTCGAGTTGGCCCGCTCCGGCGCGGCGCCCGGCACCTACCACTGCACCGGCAGCGGGGACACCACCTGGCACGGCTTCACCCGGGCGATCTTCGAGGAGCTCGGCGCGGACCCGGCAAGGGTCCTTCCCACCACCAGCGACAAGTTCCCGCGGCCGGCGCCCCGGCCGGCGTACTCGGTGCTGTCGGCCAGCGGGTGGCTCGGCGCGGGCCTGACCCCGATGCCGCACTGGCGGGATGCGCTCCGCCACGCCTTCGCCGAGGACGCCGCCGCGTACCGACCGGCTGCTGGCTGAGCTGCTCCACGCCAGCCACTTCGACCTGCTCACGGTGCGCCCGGGCGCACCGTGAGCAGGTCGAACGCCAGGGACGCGGACCGAGTAAGCCCAGCGCCAGGTTGCCGGAATTCGGGCACCGTCATCGAGCCATGCCCAGCGGAGCCTAATGCGCCGATTCGAGCGTCCGATGTGGTAGTAGCAGCACCGCCGAAACAGCACCCCCGAAACAGCACTTCCGATGCCGCCTGAGGTGACTCTTGACGTTCCCGCTCCAGCGCACGTTCCCGACCCGAAGCCACCCGCGCGTCCGCAGAGCCGTCGCGGTCGGGGCGGTCGTGCTCTCGTGCGCCGCCATCACGCTGGTGGTCCACCCGGCACCGGCGATGGCATGGCCCAGCAGCACCGTCCAGCTCACCGGCCACGGCTACGGGCACGGCCGCGGCATGGGGCAGTACGGCGCGTACGGCTATGCCACCGAATACGGCTGGAGGTACTCCCAGATCCTCGGGCACTACTACGGCGGGACGAGGCTGGCCACCAAGAACTACGGCCCTCTCAGCGTGGACCTCTCGGCATGGGACGGGGCCGGCTCGGTCACCGTCACCTCGGGCAGCGCGTTCACCACGGGTGGCGTCAAGGTGGCCGCCGGGGGCGCGGCCCGGCTCAGCCTGTCTGGTGGCAAGTACCAGCTGGTGACGAGCGCGGGTTGCGGCAAGACCTGGTCGGCCGTCAAGAGCGTGACCGCCGGGGCGATCGCGTCCACGGTGGCCGCGCCCGCCTCGCTGTCGCAGATGCTCACCATCTGCTCCTCGGACGGCACGAAGCGCAGCTACCGCGGTTCGCTGTCGCTGATCTCGGGCAACGGCCTGAACCGGGTGGTGAACCTGCTGGCGATGGAGGACTACCTGCGCGGCGTGGTACCCCGGGAGTCGCCGGCGTCCTGGGGTGACAGCGCGGGGGGTAGGGGAATCGCGGCGCTGCAGTCCCAGGCGGTGGCCGCCCGGTCCTACGCCTCGGTGCAGAACCGCTACGGCTGGGCCAAGATCTGTGACTCGCAGAGCTGCCAGGTGTACGGCGGCGCCGGCCTGAACGGCTCGTCCGTCGAGGACAGCCGGACCAACACCGCCGTCAGCACGACCGCCGGCAAGGTGCTGGTGAACGGCTCGGGCGGCATCATCTCGGCCGAGTACAGCTCGTCCACCGGCGGCTGGACCGCCGGCGGCAACTTCCCGGCCGTGCAGGACCTCGGCGATGACGCCTCGCCCAACCACGACTGGTCGAAGTCGCTGCCTGCCAGCACCGTGGCCAGCACCTTCGGGGTCGGCACCCTGACGTCCATCACCATGACCCGCAACGGCCTCGGTGCCGGTGGCGGCCGGGTGCTGACCGCCACCGTCAAGGGGACGTCGCGCACGGTCACCGTCAGCGGCACCGACTTCCAGTACGAGCTGGGGCTGCTCTCGGACTGGTTCAGCGTTACCCAGCCTGCGGCACCGCCCACCGCGCCCAAGCCGCCGGCTCCGGCCGGCACGCCGACGCTCTACTACACGAACTCGCTCACCGCTCCCGCGACGAACATCGCCCAGGCCTTCGGCGCGCCCAAGGACGTGCCGCTGGCGTGCGATTTCAACGGCGATCGCACCAGCACCGGCGCGGTGTACCGCTCCAGCAACTCGACCTTTTACATCCGCGACTCCACCAGGCCCGGGGGCGCCCTGCGCACGGTGAAGTTGGGGGCTCCGCAGGACAAGCCGGTGTGCGGGGACTGGAACGGTGACGGCACCGACACCGTCGGCGTGTTCCGTCCCTCGACCGCCCGGTTCTACCTGCTCAACACCAATGCCCGGACGTCGGCCAGCCCCGTTCTCCAGGTGCAGCTGGGCGGCGCCGGCTACCTGGCCGTGGCCGGTGACTGGAACGGCGACCACAGGGACACCCTCGGCGTCTATGACTCCAAGCATGCGGACTTCTACCTGGTGAACTCGCTGTCGCCCGGCGCGCCCCGGCTGAAGTACCACTTCGGGATCGGGGCGGACCTGCCGGTCGCCGGCGACTGGGACGGCAACGGCTCCGACAGCTACGGCGTGCAGCAGCGGGGCAACCTGTTCGCGCTGACCAACACCCTCGGTGGCCGGACGTCGGTCTACACCCGCTTCGGCCTGGCCGGCGACCTGCCGATGGCCGGCGACTGGAACCGCGACGGCAAGGACTCGGTCGGCGTCGGGCGGCACTACTGAGCGAGCCGGTACCCTTGCCGTGCACGCCGGTCCTCCCCGGCCGGTCGGTTCCGATTGGTTCGTGCTCCCCGCACGTGAAAGGTCGCTCATGCCCCGCGCGCTGATAACCGGTATCACCGGACAGGACGGGCCTTACCTGGCCGAGCTGCTGTTGGGCAAGGGGTATGAGGTCTTCGGCCTCATCCGCGGGCAGAACAATCCCAAGCGCGCGATGGTCGAGCGGGAACTGCCCGGCGTGAAGCTGCTGACCGGTGACCTCACCGACCTGTCCAGCCTGATCCGCGCGTACTCCCAGGCCCAGCCGGACGAGGTCTACAACCTCGGCGCGATCTCGTTCGTCGCCTACTCCTGGGAGAACGCCCGGCTCACCTCGGACGTCACCGGCATGGGCGTGCTCAACATGCTCGAGGCCACCCGGCTGTACGCGGGCGAGGACATCGGCAAGGTGCGCTTCTACCAGGCGTCCAGCTCCGAGATGTTCGGCAAGGTCCAGCAGGTTCCGCAGCGGGAGTCGACGCTGCTGTGGCCGCGCTCGCCGTACGGCGTCGCCAAGGTCTACGGGCACTACATGACCATCAATTACCGTGAGTCCTACGGCATGCACGCCTCGTCCGGCATCCTGTTCAACCACGAGTCGCCCCGCCGCGGCCCGGAGTTCGTCACCCGCAAGATCAGCCAGGCCGTCGCCCGGATCTCGCTCGGCCTCGACGAGACCGTGTCCCTGGGCAACATCGACGCCAAGCGCGACTGGGGCTTCGCCGGCGACTACGTCGACGCGATGTGGCGGATGCTGCAGCAGGACGCCGGCGACGACTACGTGGTCGCCACCGGCGAGACCCACTCCATCCGGGAGTTCCTGGATATCGCCTTCCGCCGGGTCGGCATCGAGGCCTGGGAGCCGCTGGTGCTGCAGGACCCGCGCTTCTTCCGTCCGGCCGAGGTGGACCTGCTCATCGGCGACCCGGCCAAGGCACACGACAAGCTCGACTGGAAGCCGACGGTCAGCTTCGCGGAGCTGGTCGAGATGATGGTGGACGCCGACCTCGCCGAACAGCGCGCGCTCGCCGGAAAGTGAGCCCGATGGCCACCGCATTGGTCACCGGGGTCACCGGCCAGGACGGCGGCTACCTGGCCGAGCGGCTGGTGGCCGAGGGTTGGGACGTGCACGGTCTGGTGCAGGCGCGCGACGCCCAGGCCGGCGCGCTGAGCTCGCGGTGCCCCGAGGTCACGCTGCACGAGGGCAACCTGGCCGACACCGGATTCACCCAGTCCCTGATCGCCGAACTCGAGCCCGACGAGGTCTACAACCTGGGGGGTATCAGCTCGGTGGCGTTCTCGTGGCAGCACCCCACGCTCACCGCCGAAGTCACCGGCGTGGGCGCGGTCGGCATTCTCGAGGCCTGCTGGCTGCTGCAGAACGCGACCGGCCGGCCGGTGCGGGTGCTGCAGGCCTCCAGTGCCGAGATCTTCGGACACCCCGCCGAGGTGCCACAGACCGAGCTGACGCCGGTGCGGCCGAGCACGCCGTACGGCGCCGCGAAGGCCTACGCCCACCAGATGACCGGCATCTACCGCGAGCGCGGCCTGGCCGCCAGCACGGTGGTCCTCTACAACCACGAGTCACCGCGCCGGCCCGAGGCGTTCGTCACCCGCAAGATCACCGTGGCAGCCGCCCGCATCTCGGCCGGCCTGCAGGATCAGCTGGTACTCGGCAGCCTGGACGTGCGCCGGGACTGGGGCTGGGCACCGGACTACGTGGACGCGATGGTGCGCGCCGTCCGGCACACCGACCCGGACTCGCCGGAGCGCTATGCAGCCGGGAACTATGTGATTGCGACGGGGGAGTCGCACACCGTCGGGGAGTTCGTGGCAGCCGCCTTCGAGCGGGCCGGCGTCGCGGACTGGCAGCACCGGGTGGCGCTGGACCCCGCGTTCGCCCGGCCCGGCGACGCCCCGGAGCAGCGTGGGGACGCGACCAGGGCGCGCGCCACGCTCGGCTGGGCACCGACCAAGGGGTTCCACGAGATCGTCGCGGCCATGGTGGAGGCGGATCTCGCGGCGCTCTGACGGGCGTCGCTGGTCGGCTCCGGCCAGGTTTGCTCGGTATCATGGCGGCGTCGGTAGTGCGGTGATGTGACGCTGCGCCGCAGCTGAATGCATGCTCGCAGAACAGCATGTCCATATTGTCGATGAATGAGGACCATGACTGCAGCAGGTGTCAAGGCACAACCACTGGAGCGCACCGCTCCGGGGGGTAACGACTCTCCGCTGCAGCGGGTGAACGCGCCACGTACCTTCTTCCGTGGCTTCGGCGGCACCGTGCGCGAGGTGTGGCAGTACCGCGAGCTGCTGGGCAACCTGGTCCGCAAAGAGCTCAAGATCAAGTACAAGGACTCCGTCCTCGGGTTCGTGTGGAGCCTGCTACTGCCACTCGTGCAACTCGGTGTGTACTGGCTCGTCATCGGCAAGTTCCTGGGGGCCGGCGCTATCCCGGCGTACGGCGTCTACATCTTCTGCGGCCTCGCCGTCTGGACGCTGTTCTCCGAGGTCCTGAGCACCGCCACCACGTCCGTGGTCTACAACGCCGGCCTGGTCAAGAAGGTGTACTTCCCGCGCGAGCTCTTCCCGCTCGCCGCGACCGGCGCGGCACTGGTCAACTTCGGCTTCCAGCTGGTGATCCTGCTGGCGGCCGACGTGCTGGCCGGGATCTCGTCGCATCAGTGGCCCGACCTCGCCAAGCTGCCGCTGCCGCTGCTGGGCCTGCTGGTGCTGGTGGTGTGGGCATCCGCGTTCGGCATGCTGCTTGCCGCCGCGAACGTCTACCTGCGCGACGTCCAGCACCTGATCACCGTCGTGCTGATGCTGTGGTTCTGGGTGACCCCGATCATCTACAACGTCAGCCGGGTAGGGCGCACGCTGCCGCGGCCGCTGTACCAGGCGTACCTGATGAATCCGATGGCCCCGGTGGTGTTCAGCTTCCAGAAGTTCTTCTGGCCGCAGGGGCAGGGCACCGAGTTCGAGTTCGACGGCAACGTCTATGGCCGGCTCGGCCTGCTGCTGGTCATCGGCCTGGCCTTCTTCTGGCTCGCCCAGCGCGTGTTCGCGAAGGCCCAGGGCAACTTCGCGCAGGAGCTCTGATCCGGCGGTGAGCGCTCCCGTCATCCGGATCGCCGATGTCTCGAAGAAGTTCGTCATCCGCAAGGACAAGTCGCTCAAGGAGCGCCTGGTCAACGCCCGCCGCAGTCGCGCCAACGCCGAGGAGTTCTGGGCGCTGCGCGATATCAACATCGAGGTCCACCCGGGCCACACCCTGGGCCTGATCGGCGGCAACGGCTCCGGCAAGAGCACGCTGCTCAAGATCATCGGTGGCATCCTCACGCCCACCAGCGGCTATGTCGAGCGGCGGGGCCGGCTGGCGGCGCTGCTGGAGCTGGGGGCGGGCTTCCACGGCGACCTGACCGGGCGCGAGAACGTCTACCTCAATGCCTCGATCCTGGGGCTGACCCGAGCCCAGACGGACCTGTACTTCGACTCCATCGTCGATTTCTCGGGCATCGAGCAGTTCATCGACACCCAGGTGAAGTTCTACTCCTCGGGCATGTACGTCCGGCTGGCCTTCGCCGTCGCCATCCACGTCGACCCGGAGATCCTGCTGGTGGACGAGGTGCTGGCTGTGGGCGACGAGCCGTTCCAGCGCAAGTGCCTGGACCGCATCAAGCAGTTCCAGGGCGACGGACGGACAATCATCCTGGTCACGCACAGCCTGGAGCAGGTTCGCCAGATGTGTGACCGGGTGGTGCTGCTGGAGTCCGGCTCGCTGATCGTGGACGGCTCGCCCGGTGAGGCGGTCCGGCACTTCCGCGAGGCCAACGCCGAAGAGGATCACGTCGAGCAGGAGTCCCACGACCACCTGATCACCATCTCGAAGGTCCGTACGGTCGACAGCTCCGGCAAATCGGCCAACCACTATGACGTCGGCGATACCCTCGGCGTCGAGTTCGAGCTGGCCGCCGAGACCCTGGTGGACGACTGGGCCTTCGGCATCGCGCTCACCGACGCGTCCGGCCTGCTGATCTACGGCACCAATACCGTGCTGCAGAACCTCGAGGTGGGGACGCTGCGGGGCACTCGCACCGTGCGGTTCCGCTTCGACCAGCTGCCGGTGTCAGAGGGCCAGTATTTCGTGACGGTGGCGGTGCACCCGAAGATGGGCCGCGACTACCACCGCATCGACAGGGCGACCTCGTTCCAGGTCGCCAACACCTCGACCGACCCAGGAGTGCTTGCACTCAGCCCGAAGATCGAGATCGAATGAGCCGCCGATCTGCCCGCCCTGAGCCGTGCCGTCTCGACGGCGTTGACCGAAGGAACCGCGCGTAATGAGCCTGTACCAAGCCCGCACCCCCGCCGAGGCCCGGAGCCTGCTCCCTGCGGGCGACCAGCCGGTGGTCATCGTGCCGGTGTTCAACTCCTACGACGACGTGGTGCGCTGCTACGAGGCGTACTTCCGCAACACGCCGGCCGACGTTCCGCTGCTCGTGGTGGACGACCGCGGCTGGGACCGCCGCCCGTTCGAGGTGCTGCGCGAGGTCTTCGCCAAGGCCGCCCCGGCGCACGACGTCGTGGTGCTGGAGCAGATCTCCAACAAGGGCTTCCTGCTCACCATGAACGACGCCTTCGAGGCGGCCGGCCGCTCGGACATCGTGATTCTCAACAGCGATGTGATCGTCGGCCCCGAGTGGCTGAGGAGGATGCGGGAGGCGGCGTACTCGTCCTCCACCGTCGCCACCGTCACGGCGCTCACCAACCACGGCACCATCGTGTCCGTGCCACGGCGCAATGTCGCCACCGACGAGGTCCCCGGCGGCCTGTCGGTGGACGAGGCGGCCCGGCGGGTCGCGGCGGGTTCGCCCCGGCTGCGGCCCCGGATTCCCACCGCGATCGGACACTGCACGTACGTCAAGCGCACCGTCCTGGACGTGGTCGGACTGTTCGACCCGGCCTTCTCGCCCGGCTACGGCGAAGAGGTCGACTTCAGCCAGCGCGCGCTCGCCACCGGCTTCGAGCACATCGTGGCCGACGACGTCTTCGTGTTCCACAAGGGCGGGTCGAGCTTCGGGCGCTCCGCAGCGATGGAGAAGCGCAAGTTCGAGCACGAGCAGATCATCCAGAACCGCTACCCCTACTACGGCCCGTGGGTCCGCCGAGTCGCCGCCGATGACTTCTCGCCGCTGGCGGCAGCGCTGCTCGCCGCGCGGCGGTCCCTGCAGGGCCTGGTCGTGGCGATCGACGGCATGTGCCTCGGCCCGCTACCGGCCGGTACCCAGATCGTGGTGGTCGAGACCGCCCGTGCGCTGGCCAAGCGCGCCGACGTGCACGAGGTCATCGTGTACACCCCGGTCCAGGTTCCCGAGTACGTCTCCAACGCCTTCAGCGGACAGCCGAAGATCACCATCCGGCAGGCGCACGGGTTCACGCCCTGGGGTGGTGCCAAGGCGCACGTCGTCTACCGCCCGTACCAGGTGCGCGGCAACGACGAGGTGCAGTGGCTGCAGAGCGTGGGGGAGCGGGTGGTCGTCAACCAGCTCGACCTGATCGCCTACCACGACGCTGCCTACTTCGCCGCGGACGGTGACTGGCGGGGCTACCGGGACCTGGCCAAGATCGCTGCCTTCGCGGTCGACGGCCTGACGTACCTGAGCCACCACTCCCGCGACGCCGCCCGGGCCGAGGGACTGCTGCCCGAGGACAAGCCCAACAAGGTGATCTACTGCGGCACCGAGCACACCACCCTGGTCGCCGAGACCTCGGTGCGACCGGGCGGCCTCGACGAGTTGCAGAACGGCTTCCTGCTCTGCCTCGGCGTGTCCTACCTGCACAAGAACCGGCTCTTCGCCCTGGCCGTCCTGGCGGAGCTGCACGAGCTCGGCTGGCGCGGTTCGCTGGTGCTGGCCGGGGCACAGCCACCCGACGGCTCCTCACTGGCGGACGAGGCCAAGTTCCTGCTGGAGCACCCTGCGCTGGCGCCGTACGTGGTCACTCTCGGCATGGTGAGCGAGGCCGAGAAGGTCTGGCTGTACCAGAACACCGGCCTGGTGCTGTACCCGACGATCTCAGAGGGTTTCGGTCTGGTTCCCTTCGAGGCCGCCCACTACGGGGTTCCGACGCTGTCCACCCGGCAGGGCTCACTAGCCGAGGTGCTGCCCGCGGACCTTCCCACCATCGACGAGTTCGATGCCGCCGCCGTGGCCGTCACCGCGCGCACGCTGCTCGAGGAGTCCGGTGCCGGCCAGAAGGTCGTCGACCAGATCCTGGAGAAGGGGGCGGAGTTCACCTGGGACCGCGTCGCCGACGACGTGTTCGAGGTCCTGATGGCGGTCACCGAGCGGCCCGCGTGCCGGGTCGCGGTCGTCCGCGGCGAGCTCGGCTATGCGTTCGTGTCCGAGGCGAACTTCGCCAATATGGCGCCCTCGACGTCGCGCAAGGTGCTCGATGTCGGCATCAACTGGGCCATCGCGCACCCGGCGCTGCGGGTGAAGCTGGTGCCGCCGGGTTCCAAGCGCCAGGTCGCTGTTCGCCAGGGACTCGGCCGGTTGCGGCGAGCCCTGTAAGGCCTCCGGCTCATGGAGGGCGATTTCGGCGATCGCTGAAAACTGCCTGCCGGGCCGGATTTGCTGGCCTACCTGCGTTCGTTGGCATGATTGACATCGGTCGTTTCAGTTCTCGTGTGTACCGATGTGTACGACGTCTCCGACGAGGTGCTGACCGCGCTCGACGCGTGCGCCCAACGACTCGGTCTCACGCGAGGTGAGTACGTCCGACATCAGCTCATCAGCGACGAGCGGACGTCGTCGCGCCCGGTGACGGTGCGCGACCTGAGGCAGTTCGCGCAGCAGACCGTCGACCTTTGCGAGCAGCGTGCCGCGGACTGCGCCTGGCCGACTGGCTGCGTGGGGTTGCGGGACCTGGCATCATGCTTGCACTATGTAAGCATGCCGAATGTGTTGGTCCGCGATCTGCCCGAACCGATTCACGCTGTGTTGCAGGAGCGTGCCGCAGCGCGCGGTTTGTCGTTGCAGCAGTATCTGTCCGGCGAGTTACGGCGGTTGGCGGAGCGGCCGGCGATGGACGAGGTGCTGGCTCGCATCGAACGTCGTTCGGGTGGGCGGATCGGCTTCGCCCAGGCGGTCGAGGACTTGGCTCACGAGCGGCGGTGATCGTCCTCGATGCCTCCGTGCTGGTCAACCTGTTGGCCGATGACGGCGGCGATGGCGCACGTGCCCGGACTGCTGTCGTCGATCAGGAGTTGGCTGCGCCGGATTTGATCAACGTCGAGGTGGCGTCTGTGCTGCGTCGGCATTGGCTGGCCAAGTCGCTCTCGGTGCGTCGCTTCGCGGCCGCGCTCGACGATTTGGCCGACCTGCCCATCGAGCGGTACCCGACATTGCCGCTCATGGGTCGGGTCTACGAGCTTCGCGCGAACGTGAGCGCGTACGACGCCCCCTACGTGGCACTGGCCGAGCACCTCGGGTGCGGCCTGCTGACGGCCGATCGACGCCTCGCCGCCGCGCCCCGCACTCACTGCACGATCACGCTCGTCAGTTGACCGCCGGGCTCGCGTCGATCAGACGCTGTCGTGAACGGACCTACCCGCGACCGTTCTTGCGATCATGGCCTGCGCCACCGCCTCGGGAATGCGGCTGTCAGACCGCGAGCTCGCCGCCCTCGGCCTCGTCACTCTCGGCTCCGGTCTGACCGACCTGGGCCCGCGCGGCACCCGTGACCGCACCGTCCATCGCTGAGCCGGCCGACTCTGCGCCGGCTGACTCTGTACCGGCTGGACCTGCGCCGGCTGTACCGGCTGGGCCTGCGCCGTCCGATGCTGCGCCGCCGTCCGATGCGGCTGAGGCCCCAGCCTCGTCGTCCTCGGCGATCGCGAGCAGCTTGATCCCGCTGATCGCCACCTGGGACAGCGGCAGGTGGGCGGCCTCGACCGGGATGTGCACCGCCTCGGAGTCCAGGGCCACCTTCACGATCCGGAAGCCCGCCTGGCGCAAGGCGTCCTGAAGGCCGTCGGCGGTGATGCCGTTCAGCGTCCGGTACACCTCGAGCATCTCCGAAGCCATGTCCTGCGAGCCGGTGGAACGCACCCGGCGCAGGATCTCGGCGTTGTCATAGCGGTACTGCGCGAAGCCCTCGGGGAACCAGTCCACCAGGTGGGTGCCGTGCGCGGAGTCGTAGAAGGGCCACAGCTGGATGAACAGCACCCCCATCGGACGCAGGATTCGGCGGATCTCACGCAGCACCGCGACCGGGTCGTCGATGTGCTCGAAGGCCGACCAGCTGATCACGTAGTCGAAGCTGTCGTCCTCGGCAGGCAGCCGGGTGGTCTCACTGGTCGAGAAGTACAGGTTCGGCGGCAGCGTCTCGATGCCGGCGTGCTGGGCCGCCCGACGCTGCAGCAGGTCGACGTCGTTGTCCAGGATGTCGAAGCCGACCAGCTGCTCAGGCTTGGCCCGCACCGCCACGCCGAGGTCGATGATGCCGTCGCCACAGCCGACGTCGGCGATCCGCTTGTCCTCGAGAGAGATGCCGTCACCGGCGAAGAAGTCCACGATCGCGCCGGCCGCGTCGACGAAGTGGGCACGCCACCACACCTCGGGATCGACCGACTTGGAGAAATGGTCACAGCCGCTGGGGGGCGGCGGGGCGTCGATCGCGGATTCTGACATCGGTTAGCGCAATCCTCCTGAAACAGCGGCCACCGCGCCGCTGGGGCGCCGTCGACGGGGCCGCGACCGTGCCGGACGGGGATAGGTCCCGACCGGAGTACCCGGTAGAGACTACGGCAGAGGCGGTGTCACTGATCTCGGTCTGCCACCTGCAGCCGCTCCAGCCGGTCGTCCAGCCGGCGGAGCGCGCCACGGCTGATCCGCAGCGCTGCGTGCCTGACCCGCGCCGTGGTACCGGCGGCTGCCGGGGCGGGTTGCGCGGCCGCCTCGGGTTGTGGCTCGGACGTCGCGTCGGGGCCTGGCCCGTCCTTGACCGCGAGCAGCTTGATGCCGCTGATACCGATGCGCGAGGGCGGGATGTCGGCGGCCTCGCTCGGGATGTGCGCCCCGTCGGCCTGCAGCTCCAGCTTGACGACCCGGAAGCCGGCCTTGCGCAGGGCGGCGTGCAGGCCGTCGGCGGTGATCCGGTTCAGAGTGCGGTAGGCCTCGTACATGCCGGCCACGGCGTCCTGGTTGCCGGTCGCCCGCATCCGCCGCAGGATCTCATCGTCGTCGTAGTGGAACTGTGCGAAGCCCTCGGGGAACCAATCCACCAGGTGGGTGCCGTGCGCGGAGTCGTAGAAGGGCCACAGCTGGATGAACAGCACGCCCTCGTCCGTCAGGATCCGGCGGATGTCGCGCAGCACCGGCACCGGGTCGAGGATGTGCTCGAACGCCGACCAGCTCAGCACGTAGTCGAATGAGCCGTCGGGGGCAGGCAGCCCGGTCTCGCCACAGGTCACGAAGCTGAGGTTGTCCGGCAGCTCCTGGACATCGCAGGCCGCGGCCTGCTCGCTCAGCGCCGCCGTGTCGGTGGGAACGACGTCGAAGCCGACGAGGCCGGCCGGCTTCGCGCGCACGGCCAGACCCAGGTCGGTGATGCCGTCGCCGCAGCCGACATCGGCTACCCGCTTGCCTTCAAGCGAGATGCCGTCACCACCGAGGAAGTCGATGACCTCGCCGGCTGCCTGCTCGAAGTGCGAGCGGAACCACACCGTCCCGTCCGCGGAGCCCGAGTAGTGACCGCTGGACACAGGCTCTGTGCTGGACTGCATCGAAACGGCTTCAGAGGCGGACAACGGAGCTCCTTCATGCGGTGGCGGGGTATGCGGTGCCGGTGCGGTAGTTGGCTATACCTTAGACAGCTATTCCGTGCGGTCAGCCGGCGGACGCGGGGTTCCCTGGGCAATGCATACTGGCCGGGTGGCGAGCGCGACGAACGGTTGGACCGAGCGTCCGACGCCGCGGCAGAGTGGCCGTCAGTGGTGGCTGCTGGACCGGCTCGCGCTGGCTCTGGCCGGGCTGCAGGCCCTCGCGCTGTTCGCCTTCATCCGGGTCGGTGGCTGGTTCCAGGACGACTTCCAGAACCTCGAGATCGCCCAGCACTCGCAGCTGACCCGGAGCTACCTGACGTTGACCGTGTTCGGGCATCCGCAGCCCGGAAACCGGCTGATCAACTGGATCCTGATCAGGGTCGCGCCGATGAACTACCAGGTGGTCGCCGCGCTGCTGGCCATCGCCGTCGCGTTCGCCGCCTGGATGGTCTATCGCATCCTGCGGCTGCTGTTTCCGGCGAGCCCGCTGCACCTGGTGCTGATGTCGATGACCGGTGCCACCGCCCTGTGGCTGCCCACCGAGATGTGGTGGGCAGGCGGCTCCGGGGTGACGGCGTGCGTGCTCGGCGGTGTCCTGAGCACCCACGCGACGGTGCGGTGCTACCTGGCCCGCGGTGTGGCAGCGCGGATCGGCTGGGGGCTTCTGGCTGGTTGCTGGCTGCTGGCGGGGCTGGCCTGCTACGAGCGGACGCTGTTCGGCGGCGTGTTCGCCGCGGCATTCCTGCCGATGGCGGTGTGCCGCCGGATCCGCGTCCGGGACGTGGCGCTGGTGCTGCGCCGGGCCTGGATCGCCTACCTCGCGCTGGCCGTGGTAGGCGCCGGCTACCTGACGTACTACCTCAGCGGCTCGTTCGTCCAGCAGGTGCCCGGCTACACCAGGACGGAAGTCGCGCACTACCTCTGGATCGCGTGGAGCCGCGCCCTGGTTCCCGGCCTGTTCGGCGGTCCGATCGGCTTCACCGCGGTGGGGCCGCTGTCCGCGGCCGGAACGCCGCTGTGGTGGCTGGTGCTCACGGAACTCGCGATGCTTGCCGTGGCGGTGCTCGGACTGCGCCGGCTGGGCCGGCGGTCCCTGCGCGGCTGGGTGCTGTTCCTGCCGATCTTCGTCGTTGCGCAGTACTCCATCGCGACCGCTCGGCTGGTGACGCACGGGGTGCGGATCGGCACCGAGTACCGCTACATCTCGGACATGGCGCCGCTGGCGGTGATGGCGCTGGCCGTCGTGCTGCTGCGTCCGGTGCCCGGCCGGGAGGGCCCGATCCCTCCGGCGAGCACTATCCCTGTCGGCACCGTACCGGCGAGCACTATCCCGGCCGGCACCGTACCGGCGGCGCGCAGGCAGTACGCCCTGGCCGGGACCGCCGTGCTCGTCATCTGGGCGGTGTTCCTGACCTCCGCGGTGCCGGCGTCGCGGCGATGGCACACCGAGCCCGGTCGTGCCTACGTCGCCAACCTGCGCGAGGGCATCGCGGCCGCGGACCGCAAGGGTCCCTGGAGCCTGTACACCCGGTTCGTTCCGGAGGAGGTCTCGCTCGCGGCCTACGGCCAGTACAGCACCACGCCGGTGGTGGCGGCACTCGTCAGCGACGGGCCGGTCCGGACCGACGATCCCCGCTATCCGATGTACACCGTCGACGACACCGGTCACCTGCTGCCCGCCGTGTTCCAGACCACCCGCCGGGCGACCTTCGCGTGCAGCACCCGCGCCAAGCAGCAGCTGATCGCCCAGTTGCCGAAGCGGCTGCCCGTGGACTCGTGGACGCTGTCGCTGCGGTACTCGGTCGCCGAGCCCGTGACGCTGCGGTTCGCGATGAGCGACGGCACCCGCTTCATCGAAGCTACCGGCTCGTTCCGCGGCTTCCCGGTGTCCGGCCGGGGCCAACTGACGATGCTGCTCCGGCCCAGCGCCATCACGAGCCTGCGCCTGGACGCCGCTGTGGCGGGGATCTGCCTGTCCGACGTACGGATCGGCCGGCCGATCCCCACGAGCTGACCGGGCGGGTTACTTGGTGACAGTCGGAAGGGCGGTGGCCGGCAGCGTGAACAGGCCGTCGTCGAAGCCGAGTACGAGCGTGACGGTCGATTCGCTGGACGGCGTGACGGCCTGGAAGCCGGTGTCGTCGGGGTAGGTGCTGTACAGCATGGGCACATCGGTCCTGAGCATCAGGCCGGCGCCGCCGCCGACGATCTTGCCGGTGCTGTCGATGATCGCGACGCACTTCAGCTTGTGCCCGGCCCGGTAGATCCAGCCATCGATCTCACGCGTGCCGCCCACCAGCTGGTTCTTGTCGACCTTGCCCGCGCCGGGGAACTGCGCGGCGGGCAACTGTCCCAGCGTCGCCGGGTTGAGCGTGGCATCGGGCTTGAGACCGCAGCCAAGGGTGTAGTTGCCGACGAACGGGTAGCTGTGCAATGCCTTCAGCCGCGGGATCTGCGCCGCCGGCGTCTGCATGCGCACGACGAACGGATCGGTCGCATCGAACCGGACGCCGGCCGCCATCGCGTTCTGCAGCGGGCTCTCGGCGATGGTGGCTGCGTACAGGGCCGGGCTGGCGCCCCAGAACACGGCGATGGCTGCCACGGCGGCTCCGGCCCGCACGATGAGCTCACGCTGCACCCGGGCCAGCCGGACACCGACGACCAGCACCGAGATCCAGAACAGCGCCGACAGCGACACGTAGCGAGCCTGGGCCCCGTCACCGGTGAACACCTCGCTGCGGCCGAGCGAGATCAGCACCGACGCACCGATCGAGTACACCGCGACCCCCCAGATCCCGATGAGGTCGGCGTACTCCTCCTGATTCTGCCAGTACGTTCCGAACCCCACGCCCAGGACGAGCAACCCCGCGGCACCGGCGACGAGGCCGATCGAGCCGCCGGTGGGGTCCCACAGCGTCGAGAGGTTGGTGAGGAACGTCTGCAGCAGCAGGCCCGGGTCGTGACCCACCGGCTGGCCAGTGGCCGTGCCGTTGGCGGTGAGCTTGTAGAAGATCAGCGTGCCGAACAGCAGACCGGTGGGCAGCGCCCACCGCCACCAGCGGTCGCGGCGCAGCACCGCGACGGCGATGATCGCGACCGGGGCGGCGAAGCCCGTTCCGTAGGTGAGGATCGACAGCGCCGCGGCGACGAGGGCGAGCGCGGTGCGCTGCCGCCGGGCCAGCAGCACAGCGAGCAGCGCGAAGACGTTGGCGGTCAGCCAGGCGGTGCCGCTCATGCCCTTGACGAAGTTCCACGCGCCGGTCGGGCAGAACATGATGGCGCTGGCCGCGAGCACGACCAGGCCCTGGGTGAGCGAGGACCAGCGGCCGGGCAGCAGCCGCCAGACGATCACCAGCGACGCCACCGCGGCGAGGATGGAGAAGTAGCCGAGCTCGTGGTTGCTGCCGGTCAGGAACTTCGCGTCGACGTAGTAGACGATCTGGGTGATGACGAACGGGTGCTCGTTCTGGTAGCTGAAGAACCCGCGGGGGTGGATGCTGCCGTCCGGGTTGGTGAACCGGAGCAGCGAGCTCCAGTAGTCCAGGTACTGCATCTGGGTCGTCTGGTGAACCCGTCGCGCCATGATCAGAGCCGGCACCAGTGCCGCCAGGAACGCGTAAAGCGCCGGATTGCGCCAGAAGTGCCGGTCGAAACGGCGGGTTTCGCCCGGCTCGGTGGCTGTCGCGCCTGCGGGCGAGCTGCCAGCGGGGGGTCTGCCGCCGGAGGCACTGTCGATGGCAGCGGCCGTCATACCGAGTCGACCCTGGGCGTCACCAGGGTCGGGTCCGACGCGTGCACAGATACCGGCGCGGCCGAGCTTCCATGCTGCTGGCCGTCGAAACGGCTGATGGCGCGCTGATCGAAGACATTCTGTTCGATCCCGCCGTGCGAGTCGATCCCGCCGCGCGAGCCGCCGGCGCGGCTGAGGATCGGGACTGAGGTGTCCAGATGGCGGTCCGTCCGGTGGATGATCAGCTCCGCGAGCAGGCCCATGCCGATGAGCTGTACCGCGAGCATCTCGAGCAGGACGCCGAGCTGCAGCAGCGGGCGGGTGCCGATGCCGTGCGAGGTGAAGATCCAGACCGCGAGCAGGTACGTCAGGATGGCCGAGCCGATCACGCCGAACATCAGGCCGAGGCCACCGAGCAGGTGCGACGGACGGCGGCCGTAGCGGGTGATCGAGACGACCGTCAGCAGGTCGAGCGCGCCGCGCGCGTAGCGCTCCAGGCCGTACTTGGAGACGCCGTGCAGCCGCGGCCGGTGGTTGACCGGGATCTCGGTGACCCGGAAGCCGTTGGCGTGCGCGAGCGCCGGGACGTAGCGGTGCAGCTCGCCGTACAGCGGAACGACGTCGTAGATCTCTTTCTTCGCCACCCGCAGCCCACTGTTGTGGTCGTTGAGCTTGAGACCGGTGACGACGCCGGTGGCCCGGTTGAACAGCTTGGACGGCAGCCGCTTGCCGATCGGGTCCTTGCGGTCGCGCTTGTAGCCGGTCACCAGGTCATAGCCGCTCTCGAGCTGCGCCAGCATCCGTGGCAGCTCGTGCGGGTCGTCCTGCATGTCGGCGTCCATCGTGATGACGATGCGGCCCCGGGCCTCGGCGAAGCCCGCTGCCAGCGCGTCCGCCTTGCCGAAGTTGCTCCGGAACCGGATGGCGCGGACCCGGTCGTTGACGGCGCAGACGGCCTCGATGGAGTCCCAGGTCCCGTCGGTGCTGCCATCGTCGATGAAGATGATCTCGTAGCTGAACTCGGGCCGGGCCCGCAGTGCCTCCACGATCTCGTCGACCAGCGGGGCGATGGTCTTGGCCTCGTCCTTGGCGGGGATGACCACCGAGACGTCCACTGACGATGGACGGGTGCTTGTCACGATGTGCTCCGTTCGGGGCTGAAGGTTCCCTGAGGATGATACCGGCGCCGGACGGTATCGGTCGGATCGGCGGGGCTGGCTGCCGGATGTCGGGTCATCAAAGCGCCGGGGCCGTCAGGATGGAGGTCTGGTCCGGGTACGGCAGGGTCGGCGTCAACCCGCCCAACCGGCGCTCGGGGAGGCCCGAGGCGGCGATGGCTTCGCGGTAGCGGCGGCGGCGGGTGTTGTCGAACACGATGATCCCGCCCTCTTCGAGGCGGCCCCGGGCCTTGCGCAGGCAGGCCTCGCGCGCTCGGCCGTCGATCACGATGAGCGAGAACTGGCCGGGCACGTCGTCGATGCTCGCGACGTAGCCGGCGAAGTCCAGGCCGGCGTTGCCTTCTTTGCGGGAGCCGATCGCCGGGTTGGTGCTCCGCACCGGCTCGACGATGCGGAAGTCGATGTTGGGATGCGCGGCGAACGAGGCGGCGATGTGCTCACCGAACTCGCGGTGATGCTCGACCGAGTGCACCTCCTCGGCACGCCGGGCCAGCCACAGGGTGCTCGCGCCGGAGCCGTACTCGAAGACCCGGATGGGCTTCGGATGGGCGGCCAGCCAGGCGTCGACCACGTCGATCGCCCGGTAGGTCCACCACGGCACGTCAAGCTTGGCGATCGCCACCGAGTCGTAGGCGCGGGTCAGGCTGTACAGCCAGTGCTTGACGCGGCGGTCACGCTCCGGTGCCTGCTCGTTCAGCACGCCCACCTTGGTCAGCGCGCCACCGGTGCCA
This sequence comes from Jatrophihabitans lederbergiae, assembly GCF_031845305.1. NCBI lineage: Bacteria > Bacillati > Actinomycetota > Actinomycetes > Jatrophihabitantales > Jatrophihabitantaceae > Jatrophihabitans > Jatrophihabitans lederbergiae. The sequence continues at coordinate 25,533 of NZ_JAVREH010000003.1, forward strand.
CGCGCACCAGCGGCGTACAGGCCCTTGACCCGCAACAACGCGTTCGGTCTATCCATGGAAAGAACTCCTGTTCCCGTCGAGCAGCGATTGCTCAGAGCACCGGTTGGACCATCGGGGTTGCGGCGGACCGCCTCGCCAGCCAGAGGCCGATCACGCCGCCGGCGGCGTCCACCACGATGAACAGCAACCGGGCGATGGCCGCGACCGCGACGGCCGGGCCAGTGTCCAAGCCGCTGATGGCAACGAAGATCAGTTCACGCAGACCCGCACCGGCAGGTACCGGGATCGCCAGGAAACCGATGATCCAGGCCGCCACGGCTGCGAAGGCTACCCGAGCGGGCTGTTCGGAATAGCCGAGCGCGGCGGTCACGCCGACCGAGGTCGCGCCGACGAGCAGCCACGTCGCGACCGACCAGGCGGTGAGCCCCATCATGGTCGACCAGGAGCGGGCCTGGATGGCGACGCGGCCCCGGGTCAGTTTCGCGCCGAGGGCCAGCACCTTGCCGAGCACCGCCGGGTGCAGCGCGCCGATGCCGATCGGGATGAACGCCAGCATCAGCCAGCCCCAGCTGAGGCCGTCGCCGTCCAGCGCGACGAAGGGGGCCAGCAGGCCGCAGACGAACGCCGCCGCCACGCACATCGCGGCGTAGGAGATCAGCGTGGTGAGGTAGCCGGTGCCGCGCGCGATGCCGGCCCTGGACGCCAGCTCACCGCGTCCGAGAACGGGCCAGACACCGCCGGGGACGTACTTGCCCAGCTCGCCGCCGAAGTACCAGGCGACCGCGTCCTGGAGCCGGGCCGGCGCGCCGAAGACATGCAGGCAGCGCCACCAGAGCAGCCCCAGTCCGGACATCGCCGCGCCCGCGCAGAGCAGCGAGACGAGTAGCAGGCCGGGGTTGGCGGTGGTGATGGAGTGCCGGATGGAGCTCCACTCACGGATCAGGGTCACCGCGCACAGGGCGACGGCGAGGACGGCGATCAGGACGCCGCCCAACTTCAGCAGGCGGCCCGCGCTCAGACCACTGCGAGAGCCAGCCGGGCTACCGGGAGAGCCAGCGGCCTCGGACCGGGGCTGATCGAGCCCGGCCGTTCCAGGCTGCTGGTTCTCCGATGCTGGCACGGGGGCTTAGCTTAATGCGTCCGGAGCGCTTACCCTGCCTGCCACACCGGGCTCCGACGGTGGCCTGACCCGGGGCGGAGCCGGGGCAGGTGTCGCAGCAACTCGTCCGCGGCCGCGTTCGATACGATCGCGGTTCATCCCCCACCCGTCTGGAGCCATGCCGTGCCGCGCTTGCTCGTCGACGCGACGGCCATTCCAGCCGATCTGCGCGGGGTCGGCCGCTACCTCGACCGGCTGGTTCCGGCGCTCGTCCGGGCCGGCGTCGACGTCACCGCGGTCGCGCAGCAACGTGACCGGTCGCACTTCGAATCCCTGGGCGCGCGGTGCGTACCCGGCGTCTCGGTGCCCGAGGGCCGCCCGGCGCGGCTGGCCTGGGAGCAGTACGCCCTGCCCTCGATCGTGGCCCGGGTGGCACCGGACGTGCTGCACTCGCCGCACTACACCCATCCGCTCCGCTGGCGCGGGCCGCTGGTCGTCACCGTCCACGACGCCACGTTCTTCTCCAATCCGGAGTGGCACACCCGCGCGAAGGCCCCGTTCTTCCGGGCCGCCACCAGGCTAGCGCTGCGCCGGGCCGACGTCTGCGTCGTCGCCTCGCAGGCCACCGCGGATGAGCTGACCAGCCGGCTCGGTACGGCACCGGAGCGGTTGCAGGTCGCCCACCTGGGCGTGGACACCGAGCTGTTCCACCCGCAACCGGCCGACGTGCGGCAGCGGGTGCGGGCCTCGATCGGCCTCGCCCCGGACGAGGAGTTCGTGGCGTTCCTCGGCACCCTGGAGCCGCGCAAGAACGTGCCGGCGTTAATCCGGGGCTGGGTCGCCGCCTGCGAGGGCCGCCGGAATCCGCCGACCCTGGTGCTGGCCGGCGGTGCGGGCTGGGACACCGAACTCGACGCCGCGGTGGCCGCGGTGCCGGCCGGGCTGCGGCTGCTGCGCGCGGGCTACGTGCCGCTGGAAGACCTGCCGGGCCTGCTGTCCGCGGCCACGGTCGTCAGCTACCCCAGCCTGGGCGAGGGCTTCGGCCTGCCGGTGCTGGAAGCGATGGCGTGCGGCGCCGCGGTGCTGACGACCCGGCGGTTGTCACTGCCCGAGGTCGGCGGCGATGCGGTGGCCTACACCGAGCCTGACGACGCCGCCATCGGCCAGGCGCTGAGCCGGTTGCTGGACCAGCCGGAGCTACGGGCGCAACTGAGCCGAGCCGGGCACGCCCGAGCCGCCGGTTTCACCTGGGCCGCCTGTGCCCGGGCGCACCTCCGCGCGTACGAGACCGCGATCCGGCGGCGCTCGCGTTGACCGCTGTGCAGCGGGACCTCGGGACCGTGGCCGTCGTCGCCGTCACGTTCTCACCGGGCAGCTCACTCGACTCGTTCCTGGACAGCCTCGCCGGCGCCACCACCCGGCCGGTCGACGTGGTGCTCGCCGACAACGGCTCCACCGACGGATCGCCGGAACGGGCGGCGACGCGGCAGGGCGTCCGGCTGCTTGCCACCGGTGGCAACCTGGGCTACGGCCGGGCGGCGAATGCCGGAGTGGCAGCAACGGATGCCGAGTGGGTGGTGGTGGCCAATCCGGACGTCGTCTGGACGGCCGGCTCGCTCGATCAACTGCTCGCGGCGGTGCAACGGTGGCCCCGGGCCGGTGCGCTCGGGCCGCTGATCCGGACGGCCGATGGTGCGGTCTACCCCTCGGCGCGAGCGCAGCCGTCACTGGGACGCGGCGTCGGCCATGCCCTGCTCGCGCGCTGGTGGCCGCACAACCCGTGGTCCGCGGCGTACCGGCAAGAGCGGGCGAGCCTGGCCGAGCGCACCGCGGGGTGGCTCTCGGGTGCCTGTCTGCTGCTGCGGCGCGAGGCATTCGAATCCGTGGGCGGCTTCGACCCGTCCTACTTCATGTACTTCGAGGACGTCGACCTCGGCGCCCGGCTGGCCACGGCCGGCTGGCTGAACGTGTACGTGCCCACGGCCGAGGTGATCCACGCCGGTTCGCACGCCACCTCCCGGCACGCCGCGGCGATGATCTCCGAGCACCACCGCAGCGCCTGGCGTTTCCTGAGCCGGCGTTACCGGGGTTGGCGCTGGCTGCCGGTGCGGGTCATGCTGCGGGTCGGACTGAAAGCGCGCGAGTTGGTCGCCCTGCGATCGGGTCGGACGGACAGCCCGGTGGTACCGCAGGTGCCCACCGACCAGCTGCAACGAGGGGAGTCTGCGTGAGTGAGCAAGTCGATGCGATCGTGCTGGTCGGCGGTAGGGGCACCCGACTGCGCCCGCTGACGCTGTCGGCGCCCAAGCCGATGCTGCCGACCGCCGGTGTGCCGTTCCTGACGCACCTGCTGTCGCGGATCCGCGCGGCCGGGATCAGCCACGTCATCCTCGGCACGAGCTACCAGGCCGAGGTCTTCTCCGCGCACTTCGGGGACGGCGCGTCGCTCGGCCTGGAGCTGGAGTACGTCGTCGAGAGCGAGCCGCTGGGGACCGGCGGGGCGATCGGCAACGTCGCGCACCTGCTGCGCGAGGACACCGCGATGATCTTCAACGGCGATATCCTCACCTGCTGCGACCTGGGCTCGCTGCTCCGGGCGCACCGCGACACCAGCGCCGACGTGACCCTGCACCTCACCAAGGTGAGTGACCCCCGGGCCTTCGGCTGCGTGCCGACCGATCCCGACGGGCGCGTCACGGCGTTCCTGGAGAAGGACCCCAACCCCGTCACGGACCAGATCAACGCCGGCACGTACGTGTTCTCCCGCGAGGTCGTCGAGGCGATTCCCACCGACCGACCGGTGTCGGTCGAGCGCGAGACGTTTCCGGGCCTGCTCGCCGACGGCGCCGTGGTGACCGGCTACATCGACTCCACCTATTGGCGCGACCTCGGAAAGCCCAGTGACTTCGTCGCGGGCTCTGCCGACCTGGTGCGCGGCATCGCCCCGACCGACGCGCTGCCCGGGCCGATCGGCGACTTCCTGGCGCTCGAGGGGGCCACCATCGCCGAGGGCGCGACCGTCACCGGCGGTGCCACCATCGGCCGGGACTGTGTCGTCGAGAGCGGCGCGGTGGTCGACGGCGCGGTGCTGTTCGACGGTGCCCGGGTCCGCTCCGGCGCGGTGGTGCGGGCCAGCATCGTCGGGCGGGACGCCGTCATCGGCAGCGGCACTACCCTGTGTGATGTGGTCATCGGTGACCGCTCGGTGATCGGCACCGGGATCGAGCTGCTGCACGGCGCCCGGGTCTGGCCCGACGTCACGCTGGCCGACGGCTCGATCCGGTTCTCCGCCGACGCCTGAGCGCCAGGCGGTTCATGGTCCAGCCGAGGGTGAGCGGCAGTTCGAGAGGAAGCGCCATGCCCGTCCGGGAGGCCCGCTGGCGGGCGTCGCGGCCGATCGACCTGGCCCGTACCCTCGCGCCGCTGTGTCACGGCCGTGGTGATCCGACCACCCGTTTCGCGGGCGCAGACTTCTGGTGGGCCTGCCGGACGGCCGACGGCCCGGGCACCGTCCGGGTGTCGGTCGTCGCGGACGAGGTGCGGTCCCAGGCCTGGGGACCGGGCGCGTCCCGGCTGCTCGACGCCGTGCCAGAGCTGGTCGGTGAGTCCGATGACTGGACCGAGCTCGACGTCAGCGGGCACCGGGTGCTGCGCGAGGTTCGCCACCGGCGCCCGGGCGTGCGGTTGCCGCGGACCGGCCGGATGCTGGACTCCCTCGTCCCGGCGATCCTGGAGCAGCGGGTCACCGGCCACGAAGCATTCCGGGCTTGGCGGCTGCTGGTCAGGACGTTCGGCGAGCGCGCGCCAGGACCGTCCGAGGCGGAGCTGTGGTTGCCGCCGGAGCCGGCCACGCTGCTCAGCGTGCCGAGCTGGGACTGGCACCGCTTCGGCGTGGACGGCCGGCGCTACCGCGCGGTGCGGGCGGCGGCGATGGTCGCCAACCGGCTGGAGGAATGCGTGCAGCTGTCGCCGGCGGCGGGCTTCGAGTCGGCGCGCCGTCGGTTGCAGGCTGTTCCGGGGGTGGGGGAGTGGACCGCGGCGGAGACGACGCTGCGGGCGCTCGGAGATCCGGACGCGGTCAGCGTGGGGGATTTCCACCTCAGCAACCGGGTCGGCTTCGCGCTGACCGGTGCCGCGCGGACGGACGACGCCACCATGCTGCGGCTGCTGGAGCCGTGGCGGGGCCAGCGCGCCCGGGTGATCCGGCTGATCCTGCTCAGCGGGCTGATGCCACCGAAGTTCGGGCCCCGGTTCAGCCCGAACGACATCTCCCGCATCTGAGGAGCCAACCGGGGGCGCCTCAGCCGAAGGCGTCGAGCACCGCGTCCGACAGCACGGGCCAGGCCTGCGCGGCCCAGTCGTCGAAGTCCCGGTCCGCCAGGGCCACCAGGCCGAGCCCCGCCTGTGGATCGATCCAGATCATGGTGCCGCTGCGGCCGAAGTGGCCGAACGTGGCGGCGGAGTTGCGGGGCGAGGTCCAGTGCGGGTTCTTCCCGCCGCGGAGCTCGAACCCCAGCCCCCAGTCGTTCGGGTCCTGACTGCCGTAGCCGGGCAGCACCCCGCGCAGGCCGGGGAAGGCCACCGTGGTCGCGGCCCGGACGGTGCTGGGGTGCAGCAGGCCGGTCGGGTTCAGCAGCTCCGAGAGCAGCGCCGCCAGATCGGTCACCGAGCCCCAGCCGTGGCTGGCCGGCGAGCCTTCCAGGCTGGCGGTGGACATGCCGAGCGGCCGGAACACCGCAGCGGCCAGGTAGTCGGCGAAGGCGATGTCGGTGGCGCCGGCGACGATTTCGCCTATCAGGTCGTACCCCGCATTGGAGTAGATCCGGCGGGTGCCCGGCGCGGCGGCCCGCTGCCGCCGGTCCGGCGCGATTCCGGAGGCGTGCGCGAGCAGGTGCGCCAGGGTGGCTCCGGGCAGCTCGGCGGCCAGGGCCGGGTCAGGTAGTGGCTGATCCAGGCTGACCGCTTCTTCCTCCACCGCGATCAGCGTGGCCAGGGCCGCGAGCGGCTTGGTGACCGAGGCCAGCCGGAACCGCAGTGCCACGTCGCCGGCCGTGGCGAGCACACCGTCCGGGCCGACCACCGCCGCGGCCGCGTTGGGAACCGGCCACGAGGACAGCCGATCGAGAGGGTTCATCGGCCCAACTCCGCCTGTCGCAGCGCGCTGGCCCGGACGGCGGCGGCGATCAGCCGGGGCAGCTCGGGCGCGATACCGGCCGGCAGGTCCTCGACTCCGAACCAGCGCAGGTCGTCGGACTCCGAGCTGATCACGGCCTCGGCACCCGCCGGGGCGCGGCCGACGAAGCGGACGTCGAAGTGCCGGGTCGGGATGCCCAGCGAGCAGGTGATCGCATGCACGTCCAGGTCGACCGGAACCGGGTTCAGCTCGATGCCGGCGATGCCGCTCTCTTCCAGGGCCTCCCGTGCGGCGGCCGCCAGCAGCGACGCGTCGTCGTCCTCGATGTGCCCGCCGAGCTGCAGCCAGGCGCCGACCCGGGGGTGCAGGGTCAGCAGTACCCGCGTCCCGTCGCTGTCGAGCAGTACGGTGCTGGCGGTGACGTGGCCCGGTGCGCTGGCCCGGCGGGTCGCGTCCGGACGGGCGGCCAGCAGGCCGTAGAAACCCTCGCGGATCGCCGACTGGCCGGTGTCGTCCGCCGGGTCCAGCCGCATCGAGGCCAGCGTGGCGAGCACGTCGGCGTGCAGCGCCGACACGTCGGGGGCGTCCGGGCTCGGGGCGCTCTGGGCGCGGCCCAGGGCAATCGCCTCGGCCGTCCCCATCCGGAACAGGTCGTCTGCCGAGCCCCGGATCAGGGCGGACGAGCCCTTGCCGTCGTCGTCGTGGGCATAGCCGCGGATCACGGCGACCGGCACGTCGCTGAGCTTGCCCTTCACCAGGTCACCGGCCGCGGCGAGCTCGTCGGCGACGGCGACCTCGGTGACCGACAGCTGGTTGCCGTGCTTGTCCCGGGCGCCCCGCTCGTCCAGCACCGCGCTGAGCCCGGCGGCGCCGATGGCGACGTCGGAGATCCCGTGCCGCCAGGGTCGCCCCATCGAGTCGGAGATGACCACGGCCACCGTGGTTCCGCACCGCTCGATGATGGCTTCGCGCAGCCGCCGGGCGGAGGCGTCCGGGTCCAGCGGCAGCAGGGCGATCTCGTTCCGGCTGACGTTCGAGGCGTCCACCCCGGCTGCGGCCAGCACCAGTCCGTGCCGGGTCTCGGCGATCCGCAGGGGGCCCCGGCGGGCGATGACCCGGACGCTCTCGTCGTCGATCGCGCGCTGCCGGATCGCTTCGCGCTCGATCGCGTCGCCGGTGGCCGGGATCAGCCGGCCCTCGACCTTGGACACGATCTTGGACGTGACCACCAGGACGTCGCCGTCGCGCAGCCAGGGGGCGCACCGCAGCAGCTCGCCGACCAGGTCGTCGCCGGGGCGCAGCTCGGCCATCCCGGGCACGGGCAGGATCTCGATGCCGGCTGGACGCTCCGGAACGGCAGGCTGCCAGCTCATGTCGCGTCCCGCTGTGCCGAGCCGGTGGCCCCGGCGATGCCTACCAGCGCTGCCGCGTCGCGCACCATGCCGGCGGTGACCTGGTCGCTGCTCATCAGCAGGTCCCGGGCACGCACCGCGATGCCGTCGAGTTCCGCGGTGTCACCGGGATGGATCAGCCAGCCGTCGAGGATGCCGTCCGCCGAGCGGGCGCCGTAGAAACCGCCCACCCCCGCCGCGGACGTCTCGACGCCGAGCACCGGCAGGCAGGCGTCCGCCATGCCGCGGACCGGCGCGTTGCCGATGATGGGGGACAGGCCGACGATGGGCGCGCTCGCGGACCGCAGCGCCTCTCGCATGCCGGGGACGTTCAGGATCGTGTTGATCGATACCACCGGGTTCGAGGGGGAAACCAGGATCAGGTCGGCACCGGAGATCGCGTCCAGCACACCGGCCGCGGGCGAGGCGGTGTCCAGGCCGACCTGGACGAACGCCAGCGCCGGGATGCCGGCGCGGTAGCGAACCCACCACTCCTGGAAGTGGATCGCGCGGCGCTTGCCGTCTTGCTCGATCACCACGTGGGTCTCGCACCGGTCATCGCTCATCGGCAGCAGCCGGATGCCGGTCTGCCAGCGCTGGCACAACGCGGCGGTGACGTCGGAGAGCGGATAGCCGTTCTCCAGCATCTGGGTACGGACCAGGTGGGTGGCGATATCGAGATCGCCGAGGCCGAACCAGGTCGGCTCGGCGCCGTACTCGGCGAGCTCGTCCTTGATCCGCCAGGTCTCACCGGCCCGGCCCCAGCCACGCTCGACGTCGACCGCGCCGGCCAGGGTGTACATGACGCTGTCGAGGTCCGGGCAGATCCGCAGGCCGTGCATGGTGACGTCGTCGCCGGTGTTCACGATCGCGGTCACCTCGTCGGCCCGGCCGTCGCTGGTGGCGAACCGCCGGACGCCCTGAAGAAATCTGGCGCCGCCGACGCCACCTGCCAACACCGTGATCTGCACTCTGGAAACCTATTCGATGAAGCCGGGAGCACCCCAGCCAGGCTGACCGCCGCTGCCACCGGCAGGTTCAGTAACGGCGGGTTCAGTAACGGTAACGGCTCAGAGGAAGGGGACGGGACGGGCCTTGCGCATCGCGACCAGCGCCGCCCTGGTCGAGGCGAGCACCGCCTCCTCGGCGGCGGGATCAGCACCGGAAGCGGCCAGCTGGGGTCGCAGCCAGGACTTGACCAACCGGCCCGCGGCCCGTGGCGCTGCTCGCCGGTCACCGACGCCATAACCCGCCGCGAGCACGGCGACGATCGTCAGTGACAGGTCTTCGGCGGGCTGCCGGCTGGCCAGCAGCTGGGCGATCCGTTGCTGTTCCACGACGGTGGCGCCCGCCGCGGTGTCGACGATCCGGCCGTTCTCGACCCGCCAGCGGCCGGCCGTGACCAGAGCGGCGGTGGCGGCCTCGCGGTCCGGGTCGACGTGGTTGAACCAGCGCTTCCAGGGGGTCGGCCGGCGCGCCACCACCGCCGCGTGGACCGCGTCCGGCAGCGGCTGTCCAATGGCACTCTCGCCGACGGGATGCGGAAAGCGGCCACCGATCAGCCTGCCGGACAGCGCCAGCTCGGCGAACAGCGCAGCGCGGACGGCGATGCCGACCTGGGTGTGGCGGCGGACCCGGCCGCGGACCGGGTCCAGCCCGAGCCGGCACACCAGCAGGGCAGCGGGCTCGGCGGGTTCGGTCATCGGCAGCGCGCCGGCGGAAAGATCCTCATGTCGGGGGCCAAGACTAGCCGGGGCAGCTGGGACCGGGCATCCTCGCCTTCCGGTCGGCGACCTCGCGCACCCGGCATCCTCGCGCCGCCTGGTTAGGCTTCAAGAGTGACTTCTTCGCAGCCAGCCGATTCCGCCATCCGCCGAGCCCTTCGCCGGGCACGCGACGGCGCCGCGCTCGATGTAACCGAGGCGGCGGTCCTGATGGCCGCCCGCGACGAGCAGCTGACCGAGCTCATGTCGATCGCCGCCGGGGTGCGCGATGCCGGCCTGACCGCAGCCGGGCGCCCGGGCGTGATCACCTACTCCCGCAAGGTCTTCATCCCGCTGACCCGGCTGTGCCGGGACCGCTGCCACTACTGCACCTTCGCCACGGTTCCGCACCGGCTCCCCTCGGCGTACCTCGAGATCGATGAGGTCATCGCGATAGCGGAGCAGGGCGCGGCGCTGGGCTGCAAGGAGGCCCTGTTCACCCTCGGGGACCGGCCGGAGGAGCGCTGGCCGCAGGCCCGAACCTGGCTGGAGGAACGCGGGTTCGACTCCACCCTGGACTACGTTCGTGCCGCGGCCATCGCCGTGCTGGAGCGGACCGGGCTGCTGCCGCACCTGAACCCGGGTGTGATGTCCTGGGCCGAGCTGCAGCGGCTGAAGCCGGTCGCGCCGAGCATGGGCATGATGCTCGAGACCACGGCCCGGCGGCTGTTCACCGAGCCCGGCGGTCCGCACTACGGCAGCCCCGACAAGGACCCCGAGATCCGGCTCCGGGTACTGACCGACGCCGGCCGGCTGAACATCCCGTTCACCACCGGCATCCTGGTCGGCATCGGCGAGACCCGGACGGAGCGGTCCGAGTCGCTGTTCGCGATCCGCGCGAGCGCTCGTGAGTTCGGTGCGGTGCAAGAGGTCATCGTCCAGAACTTCCGGGCCAAGGACGACACGGCGATGCGCAACGACCCCGACCTGGACGTGGATGAGTACCTGGCCACGCTGGCGGTGTCGCGGCTGGTGTTCGGGCCGAAGCTCCGGCTGCAGGCGCCACCCAACCTGGTGGACCTCACCGAGTGCCTGCTGCTGATCGACGCCGGTGTGGACGACCTCGGCGGCATCTCTCCCCTCACCCCCGACCACGTCAACCCCGAGCGTCCCTGGCCCGAGCTGGACAAGCTCACCGATCTGCTGGACGGCCGTGGCCTCACGCTGACCGAGCGGCTCACCGCCCAGCCGCCCTACGTCCAGGCAGCGGCGCCGTGGCTCGATCCGCGGATCGTCCCGCACGTCCGCGCGCTGGCGGACCCGGCGACCGGTCTGGCGGCGCGGCGTCCCGACGGCGGGGTGCTCTCGCCGGTCGGGCGGCCGTGGCAGGAGCCCGACAGCGAGTGGGAATCCACCGGCCGGGTCGACCTGCACGCCTCCGTCGACACCGAGGGCCGGACGGCGGATCGTCGCAGCGACTTCAGCGAGGTGTACGGCGACTGGAACGCGCTGCGGGAGCGGGTGTTCTCACCGGGTTCCACCGCGCTGGACTCCGACGTCGCCGCCGCGTTGCGGGCCGCCGAGCGCGATCCGTCCGGGCTGAGCGACGATGAGGCGCTGACCCTGATGCAGGCCGACGGCGCGGGCCTGGACGCCGTCGCCGCGCTGGCCGACGACCTGCGCCGGGATGCGGTGGGCGACGAGATCACCTACATCGTCAACCGCAATATCAACTTCACCAACGTCTGTTACACCGGCTGTCGGTTCTGCGCCTTCGCCCAGCGTGCCAGCGACGCGGACGCGTACACGCTCTCGACCGACGAGATCGAGCAGCGGGTGCACGAAGCGCATGTCGACGGCGCGACCGAGATCTGCATGCAGGGCGGCATCGACCCGAAGCTGCCGGCCAGCGCCTACTTCGACCTCGCCAGGGCGGTGAAGCGTGCGGAGCCCGACATGCATCTGCATGCCTTCTCGCCGATGGAGGTGGTCAACGGGGCCTCGCGGGCCAACCTGTCCATCGAGGAGTTCCTGATCGCCGCCAAGGAGGCGGGCGTCGACTCGCTGCCCGGCACCGCCGCCGAGATTCTCGACGACGAGGTCCGCTGGGTCCTCACCAAGGGCAAGCTGCCCACCTCGGCCTGGATCGAGGTGATCACCACCGCGCACCGGGTCGGCCTGCCGACCACGAGCACGATGATGTTCGGTCACGTCGACCACCCCCGGCACTGGGTGGCCCATCTGCGGCTGCTGGGACGGCTGCAGGACGAGACCGGCGGATTCACCGAGTTCGTGCCGCTGCCCTTCGTCCACAACCAGTCACCGATCTACTTAGCTGGGTTAGCGCGGCCTGGCGCTTCTCAGCGTGAGGTCAAGGCGGTGCACGCGATGGCGCGGATCATGCTGCACACCAAGATCAAGAACATCCAGACCAGTTGGGTCAAGCTGGGGGAGGCCGGCGCCGCCGAGATGCTGCGCGGTGGCGCCAACGACGTGGGCGGAACCCTGATGGAAGAAACCATCTCGCGGATGGCAGGATCTGAGCACGGATCCCGGCGCTCCGCGACGGAGCTGGCGGCCCTGGCGACTCTGGCGGGACGGCCCGCACGCCAGCGCACCACGTCCTACGGGCGGATTCCGGCCTAGCGTCTCATCCCGCTCTGACGAATCTGAGCGAATACCAGGTCTCAGCTTGACGAACCGGTAACGACACGAGTGTAATTCCAGATGTGTCGTTCAGCTTATGCGGTCGTCACACCAGCCGATTGGCACACCGAGGCTCCACGCCCCGGTCGGCCAGCCAGTCTCAACCCGCAGTAGGAGATCACCGTGACGGAATCCACCGCCTACCTTGCTGACGCGGACCTGTCAGACATCTTCGGCCTGCCCGAGGAGCAGAACTGGCAGGAACGTGCGCTGTGCTCACAAACGGACCCCGAGGCGTTCTTCCCCGAGAAGGGCGGCTCGACCCGTGAGGCGAAGAAAATCTGTGTCGGCTGCGAGGTGCGCGGCGAATGCCTCGAATACGCCCTCGAGCACGACGAGCGCTTCGGCATCTGGGGCGGCCTCAGCGAGCGCGAGCGCCGTCGTGTGAAGCGCCGCGCCAGCTAGTCCCGATCGCTGACCGGCCGAACCAAGGCCGGTCGGCGCGGGCCCGGACCGCACGAACACCGGACGGGCGGGCTCAGTCCAGCGGTGGGTCGATCTCGTCGGGGGAACGACCCAGCAACCGCGCCATCTGCTCCACCACCACCTCATGCACCAGCTCCGCCAGCTCCTCCGGCTGCGCGGCCCGGCTCTCCAGCGGGCGGCGGTACAGCACGATCACGGGTGCCACGATCCCCGCGATCCCACTCCGGTACAACCGTGACAGCGGCACGGAATTGTCGTCCAGCACGTCGTCGTCGTACTCGAAGTCGCCGGTGCCGACGTGGCTCACCTCGGGCACATCCTCGACCGCGAACTCCACGTGCGACAACTGCTCGCCGAGCTGCGGCTGCAGGTGCTCCACCGCGTGCAACACCATGGCGTCGAAGGCGTCGCCGCGGCTGTGCGCGATCGGAACCGGCCGCGGCGCGAGCATTCCGCGCAGCCCTCGGCCGTGCCGGTCACGCCGGCGACCTGGCCGTCCGGCGGGGCCGTGAAACCCGGAGTCGCTCATAGTCCGGCGAGCCTAGTCCGCGACACGCTGGGGGTCGTTGCGAGGCTCGGGGCGGCGGGCGCGCTAGTGTCGGCCGTTGTGAGGCATGTCCGTCGATGTACGCGCACTGGTTGCGGCCAGGTTGCCGTTGCGACGCTGACCTATATCTATTCGGATTCCACCGCCGTCGTCGGACCGCTGGCCGCGTTCGCGGAGCCGCACTCCTATGACCTCTGCGAAGAGCACGCCGTCCGGCTGACCGTTCCCCGCGGGTGGGAGGTCGTCCGGCACGCCGGCGAGTTCCCGTCACCGATTCCGCACGCCGACGACCTCGAGGCGTTGGCCGACGCGGTGCGTGAGGCCGCCCGCGTCGACACGCCACGCGCCGAGCCGGCTCCGGACCAGGGCGGGCCCGGTTTGAGCGCTCGCCGCGGTCACCTACGCGTCGTACCGCCGCACGTCTGAGCCGGCTCTGGCCCGAGTCGGAGCAGGGAACCGCGGGCGGCTCGACTCGCCCGTCAGTGCCGCTGGGTAGGGTGATGAGGTTCGACGCAACCGGACGCTCGCCTCCCTACGACGCCCGCCCCAAGGAGACCCCTCCACCGTGATCAACCTTTCCGACATCGTGAAGGCCTACGACGTCCGTGGCACCGTGCCGGATCAGTTGAACACCGAGGTCGCCCGCGCGCTGGGCGCCGCATTCGTCGTGGTGACCGGGGCGACCCGGCTCGCGGCCGCGCACGACATGCGGACGTCGGGCCCCGAACTGCTCGCCGCGTTCGCCGAGGGTGCCACCAGTCAGGGCGCCGACGTGGTGAACGTCGGGCTGGCCTCGACCGACCTCCTCTATTTCGCGTCGGGGCACCTGGGGCTGCCCGGAGCGATGTTCACCGCCAGCCACAACCCCGCGCGCTACAACGGCATCAAACTGTGCCGGGCGGGTGCCGTGCCGATCGGGCGGGAATCCGGCCTGGTGGACGTCCGCGTCACCGCTCAGGGCTTCCTCGACAACGGCCTGCCCGCGCCGGTGGCCGACCCGGGTTCGGTCAGCGAACAACACCTGCTGGCCGAGTACGCGCGCTACCTGCGCCGGCTGGTCGACCTGTCCGGCATCCGGCCGCTGAAGGTCGCCGTGGACGCCGGCAACGGCATGGGCGGTTACACCGTTCCGGCCGTGCTCGGCGACGGCGAGCTGAGCGCCCTGCCGCTGGAGATCGTCCCGCTGTACTTCGAGCTGGACGGCAGCTTTCCCAATCACGAGGCCAACCCGCTGGAGCCCGCGAACCTGGTGGACCTGCAGCGCAAGGTCGTCGAGGTGGGCGCCGACATCGGGCTGGCCTTCGACGGCGACGCCGACCGCTGCTTCGTGGTGGACGGCGCGGGCAATGCCGTGTCGCCCAGCGCGGTCACCGCGCTCGTCGCCGTCCGGGAACTCGCGAAGGCGCCCGGCTCCGCGGTCATCCACAACCTGATCACCTCCAAGGCCGTTCCCGAAATCATCGCCGAGCACGGCGGCAGGCCGGTGCGGACCCGGGTCGGGCACTCCTACATCAAGGCCGAGATGGCCACCACTGACGCCGTCTTCGGTGGTGAGCACTCCGCGCACTACTACTTCCGCGACTTCTGGCGCGCCGATACCGGCATGCTCGCCGCCATGCACATGCTCGCCGCCCTGGGTGAGCAGGACGGCACCCTGACCGAGCTGACCGCGGAGTACGAGCGGTATGCCGCCTCCGGCGAGATCAACTCCACGGTGGACGACCAGGCCTCCCGGGTCGTCGCGGTGCGGCGCCGGTTCGCCGACCGCACCTCCGCTACGGACGCCCTGGACGGCCTGACCATCACCCTGCAGGACGGGTCGTGGCTCAACGTGCGGGCCTCGAACACCGAGCCCCTGCTGCGCTTGAATGTCGAGGCGAGCACCCCGGCCGCGATGGCGGCCATCCGCGACGAGGCACTCGCCGTGATCCGGTCCTAGGAGATATTCGATGTCGGTGTCCGCTGATCTGCTGTCCATCCTCGCCTGCCCCAGCCCCGACCACGCTCCGCTCCGGCTCGAGACCACCGGCGACGCCGAGGAGTTGGTCTGCTCGTCCTGCTTGAGCCGTTTCCCGGTGCGCGACGGCATTCCGGTGCTGCTCGCCGACGAGGCCGTCCCTGGTCCCAACGGCTTGGGTGTGGCCGCAGCTGCGGAGCCGGCCGGGTGACCGCCTTCCAACCGGAGCTGCTCGACAACGCCGACGCGCTGCTGGCTGCCGACCGCGGCGGGTTGCTGCGGGCGCTCGCCTTCGCCGGAGCTCAGGTGCGCCGGACGGTGGAGGTGGCCGGCGAGTTCGGCGTGGACCGGTTGCGCGGGTCGCAACCGCCCCGGGCCGTCCTGGTCGCGGCCGATGCCAGCGCTCCCTACCTCGCCGGCCTGCTCGGTGTCCTCGCCGCCGCCGGAGCCCCGGTGGTCGAGTGGCGCGACGCCGGGCTGCCGACGTGGGCGGGGCCGGCCGACGTGCTGCTGGTGGTCTCGGCCGAGGGCCGGCACCCCCGCCTGGCCGAACTGGTGTCCCAGGCCGATGGACGCGGCCTGACCCTGGCCGTCGCCGCTCCGGCCGGCTCGCCGGTGGCCTACGCCGCGGCCAGGCACCCGGTCGCCGACGTGAGCCACCTCGCCCAGGTGCCGCCCCGGGCGCTCTGGTGGGCACTGGCCACGCCGGCGCTGCTGGCCCTCGACGCGCTGGGGCTGACGAACAACAGGGCACTGCTGGGCGAGGTCGCCGACGCCCTGGACGCGGTCGCCGAGGCGGATCGCCCGGACTCCTCCAGCTATACCGGCCCCGCCAAGCTGCTCGCCGCCGACCTCGCCGAGTCCGTTCCGGTCATTGCCGGCATCGGCGCGGCTGCCACCGTCGCGGCGCACCGGTTCGCCGGATCGGTACAACTCATCGGCGGCTTCACGGCGGTGTCGGCGGCGCTGCCCGACGATGTCGCCCGGATCGGCGCGCTACTGGAGTTCGCCTCGTCCGAAGCTGACTTCTTCGCCGACCGGGTGTCCGAGGCGACAGCGCGTCCCCGGTTGGTGCTGATCGGCGACGACGACCGGTTCGGAAACGACCGGGACGCCGAGTGGGACGGCCTCGGTGAGGACGCCGGCCGACGTGCCGGGTCAGCTCTGGCGGGCTTGGCCTCGAGCCGGGGCATCGGCAACTCACGGGTGCTCGTTCCGGACGCGGCGCCGCTCGTCCGCTTCGCGGCGGCCACCGCCACCGGCGACTTCGCCGCCACCTATCTCGCACTCGCGCGCGGCGTCGACCCGTCCGCGCCTCGCCTGGGGGAGTTACCACATTGAGCGCGTCAGGTGGAGCCAAGGCCGTCCTTGCCGCGCTGACCGCCAACCTCGGCATCGCGGTCATCAAGTTCATCGCGTTCGTGCTGACCGGCTCGTCCTCGATGCTTGCCGAGGCGGTGCACTCGGTCGCCGACTCCGGCAATCAGCTGTTGCTGCTGGTAGGCGGTAAGCAGTCCAGGCGCCCGGCGAACGTCGAGCACCCGTTCGGCTACGGGCGGGACCGCTACGTCTACGGCTTCCTGGTGGCGCTCGTACTGTTCACCCTCGGCGGCCTGTTCGCACTCTACGAGGGCATCCACAAGATCACCGATCCGCATCATGTCGACTCCCCGCTGATCGCCATCGGCGTCCTGGTCGTGGCGATCGCCCTGGAGTCCTGGTCCTTCCGCACGGCGATCCACGAGTCGCGCTCGCTCAAGGGTGACGCGAGCTGGCCCCAGTTCATCAGGCGGGCGAAGGTACCGGAGCTGCCCGTAGTGCTGCTGGAGGACTTCGCCGCCCTGATCGGGCTGTCGCTGGCCCTGCTCGGGGTCGGCCTGAGCGCGATCTTCGACCAGCCGGTGTGGGACGGCATCGGCACCGCCGCGATCGGGGTGCTGCTCATCGGTGTCGCGGTGGTGCTGATCATCGAGACCAAGAGCCTGCTGCTCGGGGAGTCCGCCAGCCCCGCGGCGGTATCGCGCATCCAGGCCGCCCTGGTCGGCGCGCCCGGCTCCGGCGTGCTGCGGGTCATCCATCAGCGCACCATGCACCTGGGACCCGACGAGGTGCTGGTCGCCGCGAAGATCGCCATGAGCCCGCAGGCGTCCCTGGCCACCGCGGCTGCGGCCATCGACGCCGCCGAGGCCCGGGTTCGCGCGGCCGAACCGAGCGCGCGGGTGATCTACCTCGAACCCGACGTGGATCGAGGCAGTGACACGGAAGCTGCCATCCGGTGACGGGCGCGCTGACGGCCCCCCGCCTCATCGCACTGGACAATTCCATCCGCGAGTACGCCTGGGGCTCCATCGACGCCATCCCGCGCCTGCTCGGTATCGAGCCGACGGGACGTCCCGCCGCGGAGCTGTGGATCGGTGCGCATCCCGACGAGCCCTCGGTCTGGTCGGCACATCCGGACCGCCCCGGCCTGGACGAGGTGATCGCAACCGATCCCGAGCGGCTGCTCGGCGATGCCGGGATGACGGCCTTCGGCCCCCGGCTGCCGTTCCTGCTCAAGGTGCTGGCCGCGGACAAGGCGCTGTCACTGCAGGTGCATCCCACCGCCGAGCAGGCCAGGACCGGGTACGAGAGCGAGCGGGCGCCGGACTCCGGTCGCGACCCCACCGAGCGCAACTACTCCGATCCGAACCACAAACCCGAGTTGGCGTACGCGCTCACCGACTTCCAGGCGTTCTGCGGCTTCCGGCCGGCGCACCGGACGGCCGAGCTGTTCGCCGCCCTCGCTGTGCCGGAGCTGCAGCCGTACTGCTCGCTGCTCACCAGCGACGGCGGCCTGCGGGCGAGCTTCACGACGATGCTCACCCTGCCCGATGCTGCCCGCGGGCGGCTGGTCGAGGCGGCCATCGCCGGTTGCCGCGCCCTTGCCCTGGCTGGTGGGGAGTGGGCTCCGGCCGCCCAGGCGTCGGTGCTGGCGGCGGAGGACTTTCCGGGCGATGTCGGTGCGGTGCTCGCGTTGCTGCTCAACCACGTGCGGCTGGCTCCGGGCGAGGCGATCTTCCTCGGCGCCGGCAACGTGCATGCCTACCTGCGCGGCGTCTGCATCGAGGTGCTGGCCAGCAGCGACAACGTGCTGCGCTGCGGGCTCACGCCCAAGCGGATCGATATTCCGGAACTGCTGCGGGTCGCCGACTTCACCGCCTTGGCGGAGCCGCGCTGGCAGGCCGCCGAGCCGGTGCCGGGCACCCGGCGGTTCGAGGTGCCGGTGCCCGACTTCGCGCTGTCGGTGCTGGACCTCGATGCGGGCAGCGCCCCGCTGATCGGCACCGGGCCGCACCTGGTGCTGGGCACCGACGGCCCGGTGACGGTGACCTGCGCGGACGAGCGGCTGAGCCTGGGCCCGTGGTCCTCGGTGTTCGTGGCCGCGGGCGAGTGCCACAGCACGGTGACCGGATCGGGCACCGCCTACGTGGTGTCCACGAACCTGGACTGAGAGCAGAACAAAGGTGGCAGAGGCCTCACGAATCTGGACCCAAGCGCTTAAATCCGGCGGTCGTCAGTGGGCAGATATCTGACACAACTCTGGTAGAGTCTGGTTCGATGTGAGTGAGCATCGAGCGAGGTACGAACGAGGAGCGGAGCGAATGGCTGCATGAAGCCGATGACGATGCAGCAGGCTGCCGAGGCGACCGGATGGTCGCAACGGATGCTCCGCTATATCGAGCAAGCAGGCCTCGTCACCACACAGCGAACCCCGGGTGGTCATCGGCTTTACGGCGCCCGGCAGATAGACCGGCTGCGAACCTTGCGTCACCTGATCGAACAGCATGGCATCGGCCTGGCCGAGGTCGCGTTCGAGCTCCGGATGCGCACCGAAGAGGGGCTGTCCCGAGCGGTTGACGACTGGTTCGGCGCCGTGCACCGCGGGCCGGTATCCCCCGACGCGGGGATGTACCGCCGGCTCGCCGCGGAGCGCCTGAGCGAGGGGCGTGACGACTCAACCGAATCAATCGATGACAGCAGTTCACCAGACACCCGTACGACAACCCGAGGAGATTTCGTGAGCGTGAACCTGACCCCCGACAGTGCTGGCTCCGTCAGCGCGTTCAAGGTCGCAGACCTGTCGCTGGCCGCCTACGGCCGCAAAGAGATCCAGCTCGCCGAGCACGAGATGCCCGGCCTGATGGCGCTGCGCAAGGAGTTCGGCGCGGCCCAGCCACTGGCCGGCAAGAAGGTCGCCGGCTCGCTGCACATGACCACCCAGACCGCCGTCCTGATCGAGACGCTGGCCGCCCTGGGCGCCGACGTCCGCTGGGTCAGCTGCAACATCTTCTCCACGCAGGACCACGCCGCCGCCGCGATCGTCGTGGGCCCGGACGGCACCCCCGAGAACCCGACCGGCATTCCCGTCTTCGCCTGGAAGGGCGAGACGCTGGAGGAGTACTGGTGGTGCACCGAGCAGATGCTGACCTGGCCCGACGGCTCCGGCCCGCACTCCATCGTCGATGACGGTGGCGACGCGACCCTGCTGATCCACATGGGCGTCGAGTACGAAGCGGCCGGCGCGGTTCCGTCCGCCGACGAGAACGACTCCGAGGAATACAAGATCATCCTCGACACCCTGCGTCGCAGCGTCGCCGCGTACCCGACCCGGTACACCAAGATGTCGCAGGACATCATCGGAGTCACCGAAGAGACCACCACGGGCGTCCACCGGCTGTACGAGTTCGCCAAGGCCGGCACCCTGCTGTTTCCGGCGATCAACGTCAACGACTCCGTCACCAAGAGCAAGTTCGACAACAAGTACGGTTGCCGGCACTCGCTGATCGACGGCATCAACCGCGCCACCGACGTGATGATCGCCGGCAAGATGGCCGTCATCTGCGGCTACGGCGACGTCGGCAAGGGCTCGGTCGAGTCGCTGCGTGGCCAGGGTGCCCGCGTCGTCGTCACCGAGGTCGACCCGATCTGCGCGCTGCAGGCGGCCATGGACGGGCTCGAGGTCGTCCGGCTCGAGGACGTCGTCGAGAAGGGTGACATCTTCGTCACCACCACCGGCAACAAGGACATCATCATGGCCGAGCACATGGCCAAGATGAAGCACAACGCGATCGTCGGCAACATCGGCCACTTCGACAACGAGATCGACATGGCCGGCCTCGCCCGCATCCCCGGCATCGAGAAGATCGAGATCAAGCCGCAGGTGCACGAGTGGAAGTTCCCGAGCTATGGCACCCAGCCAGGCCACTCGATCATCGTGCTGAGCGAGGGCCGCCTGCTGAACCTGGGCAACGCCACCGGTCACCCGAGCTTCGTGATGAGCGCGTCGTTCTCCAACCAGACGATCGCCCAGATCGAACTGCACACCAACGCCGACGCCTACACCAGCGGCGACACCGCCAGCGTGTACCTGCTCCCCAAGCACCTGGACGAGAAGGTCGCCCGGCTGCACCTGGACGCGGTCGGCGCCAAGCTGACCGTCCTGAGCAAGGACCAGGCCGAGTACATCGGCGTGGACGTGGCCGGCCCGTACAAGCCGGAGCACTACCGCTACTAGTCGGCCACCGCTGGTCCCGGCGACTGCCGGTCAGCACTGCCGCTGAGCGCACAACGCGGCCCGGTTTCCCCCGACACTCTCGGGGGAACCGGGCCGCGGTCGTCGGTGGACGTTCCGGTGGCCTCCGGTCAGCCGGTGTGCACCGGGGTCGGCTCGCTGATGGCGGTTGACGCGACCAGCTCGCCCCGGTCCACCGCCGCGTTGATCTCTCGTGGGTCCGTTCACGGCGGCCGCGAACTTCACGTCGTCGCGTGGAAGCCCCGGCCCGGGCCGATCAGATTGCCGGCGAGCAGGCCGAGCGTGAGGGCGATGAGGGTGGCCACCAGGAAGTAGCTCAGCGCGGCCAGCGCCAGCCGGCCGGCCTTTGCGAGGCTGGTGAGCGAGGCGATGCCGACCACGACGGTGCAGAAGATCACCGGCGCGGTGACGACCTTGATCAGCTGTGTGAAGGCGTCGGCCAGCCACTTCGCGGGTAGGGCATCAGCTTTGTCCACCAGACCGAACAGGATCCCGGCGGCGATGGCCACCAGGACCCAGAACCACAGCTGGCTGTACCAATGGCGTTTCGTCTGCGTCACCGTTGCGCCATAGTGTCAGAGCCGTGCTCGGCCGCCGGTGAACCCGCCAGGATGTCGCCACCTGACCGGCGGTGGCGCTGACACACGGTGGCGGGGTGCCGCTGCCGACGTTATCGTGTCAGAGGTGCCACGATGGAGGCATGAAGCCTCGCGTTCTGGTAGTCGACGACGACTCATCACTGGCGGAGATGCTCGGTATCGTGCTGCGTTCGGAAGGGTTCGAGCCCGCGTTCGTCCCTGACGGCTCTCGCGCGCTCGCCGCGTTTCGAGAGGTCAAGCCCGACATCGTGCTGCTCGACCTGATGCTGCCCGGCGCCAGCGGCATCGACGTGTGCCGTGCCATTCGGGCGGAGTCCGGAACGCCCATCATCATGCTGACTGCCAAGACCGACACCGTGGACATCGTCCTCGGCTTGGAGTCCGGTGCCGACGACTATGTCGTGAAGCCGTTCAAGCCCAAGGAGCTGACGGCCCGGATGCGGGCCCGGCTGCGCCGCTACGACGAGGCCGGTGGCGAGACGCTGACGATCGGGCCCCCGGAGTCCCCCGTGAGCATCGACGTGCCCGCCCACCAGGTGGTACGAGACGGAGCGCAGATCTCGCTCACGCCCCTGGAGTTCGACCTGCTCGTCGCGCTGGCCCGCAAGCCCCGCCAGGTGTTCACCCGCGAGGTGCTGCTGGAACAGGTGTGGGGCTACCGCCATGCCGCGGACACCCGGCTGGTCAATGTGCACGTCCAACGCCTGCGCTCCAAGGTCGAGCGTGACCCGGAGCGTCCGGAGGTCGTTCTGACGGTTCGCGGGGTCGGCTACAAAGCCGGACCGCCGTGACCCCTTTCGCTCGATGGGCCGCATTACCCACGGTCCGCTCGCTCGGCCGGTCCATCGCACGCGGCCGGGGCGGGTTCGCCGGTTCCGGTGTGCGCAGGCTCCACTCGCTCTGGCGACGCTCGCTGCAGTTCCGGGTGGCGACGAGCACGGTTCTCGTCACCGGCGTGGTGGTGCTGATCATCGGGATGCTCCTGGTGGATCAGATCGGAAACGGCGTTCTCAAGGCCAAGCGCGACGCGTCGATCGGTCAGGCCACCCTGGGCCTGGAGGCGGCGACCGCGCAGTTCGACGGGTTGACGCCGGGCGACCTCAACGGCATCCGGCAGGCCGTCGACCAGATCACCTCGGCTCCGAACCCCAGCGCCGGCGGGGTGCCGACCGGAGATCTGTTCTTTCGTGCGGTTCGGTCCACCGACGACTCGCTGAACCGGCAGCTGCCGGTGGGGCTCGCGGTCCCCTCGTCCCTGCGCCAGCAGGTGGAGCGGGGCGCCCTGGCGGTCCAGTACGCGCCGATCACCCGGCCCGGCAACCCGCCTTCCAGCACCCCGGGACTCATCGTCGGGCAGCCGGTGAGTACTCAGGCAGGCTCGTTCGAGCTGTACTACCTGTTTCCGCTGACCGCCGAGCAGAACACCCTCGACCTGGTCCAGCGCACCGTGCTCATCGCCGGCCTGGCGCTCGTGCTGCTGGTGGCGGCGATCGCGGTGCTGGTCACCGGGCTGGTGGTGCGGCCGGTGCGGGTCGCCGCCCAGACCGCCGAGCGGCTCGCGGCCGGCGATCTCGCGCAGCGCATCGAGGTCAGCGGCGAGGATGACATCGCCCTGCTGGGTGAGTCCTTCAACGACATGGCCAACAGCCTCCAGCAGCAGATCCAGCGGCTGGAGAAGCTCTCACGGTTGCAGCAGCGCTTCACCTCCGACGTGTCCCACGAGCTGCGCACGCCACTGACCACCGTCCGGATGGCGGCCGAGCTGCTCTACGGCAGCAGGCAGAGCTTCGCGCCCGAGCTGGCGCGCTCGGCGGAATTGCTCAGCAACGAGCTCGACCGGTTCGAGAGCCTGCTCGCCGAGCTGCTCGAGATCTCGCGCTATGACGCGGGAGTGGCCCAGCTCGAGACCGAGAGCGTGGACCTGGTCGGCATCGTCGAGCGCGCGGTGCTGGCCAGCCGGGTGCTGGCCGAGCGGCATGGGGTCGAGTTGCTCGTCGCCGCGCCGGGGGGACCGATTCTGGCCGATGTGGACACCCGCCGGATCGAACGGGTGCTGCGCAACCTGATCGGCAACGCCCTGGACCACGCCGAGGGCAAGCCCGTCGAGGTGCGGCTCGCCGCGGACGCCGCCGCCGCCGCGGTGACCGTGCGCGACTACGGAGTGGGCCTGCGGCCGGGTGAGGCTGCCCTGGTGTTCAACCGGTTCTGGCGTGGGGATCCCTCACGCAGCCGGCTCACCGGCGGGACCGGCCTCGGCCTGGCCATCAGCCTCGAGGACATCCGGCTTCACCAGGGTTGGCTGCAGGCGTGGGGGGAGCGCGGCAAGGGTGCGGTCTTCCGGATGACGGTGCCACGGACGGCGGGCGACACCGTCCAGTCCTCGCCGCTGCCGTTGGAGCCGCTGGACACCTCGGCGCTGCCGGTGAAACCGGGCTCGACCGCGGCCGTGGACCTTGGCTCGCGGCCGCGGGCGCCCCTCGCCGCGCCCGATCCGGCCCGAGCCGGAAGCGACGTGCAAGCATGAGCTCGCGGCTACGGTTGGGTGCGCTGGCGTCGGCGCTGCTGGTACTGACGGCGTGCACCGGCGTCCCCCGGCAGTCGGCCCCACAGGTCGTCCGCACGGTCGACCGCGGCGGCAACGCGCAGTCGGCGGAGCCGAACATCTCACCGAATGCCGACGCCGGCCCGCGCGACATCGTGTCCGACTTCATCACGGCGGGGGTCGCCGCCGACGCCGGGCACTCGACCTCGCGCCAGTTCCTGACGAACGCCGCCGCGCGCAAGTGGCAGGACAACACCGTGACCGTTGTCGACGAGACAACCGTCGGGGTGCCCAGCATGGTGGGTTCCGGTGCGCGGGTCGAGGTGATCGGTCACCGCGTCGGTCAGCTCGACGCCAACGGCGTATTCAGCCCCACCCTCAAGGGAACCGGCGTCGGGGATCAGGAGACGTTCAGCTTCGGGCTACGCCAGCTGTCGGGTCAGTGGCGCATCGACCAACTGCAGCCGGGCGTGCTGATCAGCCAGCGCCAGTTCCAGGACAATTACCTGCCACGCAAGCTGTACTTCTTCGACTCCGGCGAGACGACCCTGGTTCCAGATCTGCGGTACTCGGCGCTGGACGGCCAGGCGCTGGCGACCTGGCTGCTCGACCAACTGCTCGTCGGTCCGCGGCCGGAGCTGGCGCAGTCGGTGCTGAACGAGGTGCCCGACCAGGTCGGCCGACCCAGCGTCCAGCTCGGCGACCCCATCGTGGTCGAGATGCCGGGCACGGCGCAGCTGGACGCGGCCGGAAAGAATGGGCTGGCCGCGCAACTGGCGTACACCCTGGGTCAGGTGGCCTTCGCCGGCGGCCGGTTGCGGTTGACCGACGCCGGCCGGACGGTCGGCATCCCGGACGCTGGAGGCCCGATTTTCAGCTCCGTCGACTTCACCTTCGGCGGCCCCGACAGCGCGCCGCCCGGCGTCACGCCGTACTTCCTCCGCAACGGTGCGGTGATCAGCGGCCTGGACGACAAGCCGGTCACCGGCCCGCTCGGGCAGCCGGTTCGCAAGTTCAGCTCGGTCGCCCTTCGCCGCGGCAACTCCGGGGGCCTGGACGTCGCGGGCGTGTCGGCGAACACGCTGCGGGTCGGCAACGTCGCGAAGCTGGCCGACGTGCGGCTGCCCACGGGCGCGCTCAGCCGTCCCGAGTGGCGACCGCACGCCGACGAGGTGTGGGTGGGCGTCGGTATGTCCGGCGCGATCTACCGGGTCGGGCCCGGAACGGCCGCACGGGCGGTGTCGATCACCTCGCCGGTGGGCGGGCTGTCACCGGGCCAGGTGCTCGCGCTGAGGTTCAGCTCCGACGGCGTGCGGCTCGCCGCGGTGCTGCGCGCGGCGAACGGAACCAAGACGGCCTGGATCGGGTCCGTCGTCACCTCGGGCGATGACGTCCGGATCGACTCGTTCGAACCGCTGACACCCGCGCGGCTGTCCGTCACCGACGTCGCCTGGGTGGACCCCACCAAGCTGCTCATCGTGGCACAGGCACCCGGGGACGAGACCAGGGTCTGGCAGGTGCAGTCCGATGGCTCGTACCTCGGGCCGTTGAGCAACGTCGGCCTACCCGGGGTGCCGACATCGATCGCGGCGTCGTCGCAGCAGTCGCCACTGGTGTCGGCCAGCGACTCGATCTGGACGCAGCGGGGCAGCGGCTGGACCTCGTTCCCGGGTGCCACGCCGACTGCTGGGGTGAACCCGGTCTATGCCCCGTGACGGGTTGTGGCCGTGACCGCCCCTTGTCCGGCCTCGTGACCCGTTCTGTACAGGCCGGTTGTGCACAGGCCGGTTGTGCACAGGCCGGTTGTGCACAGGCCGCGGTAGCCCTCCACAGTTTCCCCCCGAGGTCGGTAGCGCGGCACTCCGGTGCGCCAGGCTGCGCTCCATGGGGCTGCTTGCGGAGTTGATCGACCTGGTACTGCCGTCGAGCTGTATCTGTTGCCAGCGGTCCGGGCCGCTCTGGTGCGCGGCCTGCCGTCCGGCGTCGGTCCCCGAGCTGGCGGCGACGGCGACCGGGCCGGCGGTCTGCGCCGCCGGTGAGTACGACGCCGAGCTGCGCAGTGCCCTGATCGCGTACAAGGAGCGGGGCCATCGCGCCCTGGCCGAACCGCTCTCGGCCTACCTCAGTGACGCGGTGGACGTGCTGAGCCGGCAGGCCGGCACGGCGGCAACGGGCCGGCCGCGACCGGTGCTGGTGCCGGTGCCGTCGCGGCGATCGGCGGCCCGTCAACGCGGCGGTGACCACGTACTGCGGCTCGCCCGGCTGGTGGCCCGGCAGTCCCAGTTGCCGCTGTGCTCCACGTTGTCGGTGAGCTCCGGGGTGGCCGACTCCGCGGGGCTGTCCACGGCGGCGCGGGCGGCGAACCTGGCGCACCGGATGCGGGCTGCGAGGCCACCGGGCCGCGGGCCGCTCGACGCCGTGATCGTCGATGACATCGTCACCACCGGCACCACTCTCGCCGAAGCGGAGCGGGCCCTCACCGAGGCCGGTTGGCGGGTTCTCGGAGCCGCCGTGGTGGGGGCGACGAGGCGGCGGTACCCGGCGGCCGCCGCCGGTGCCAGCGGCGCGAGCGACGGTGCGCGGAAGCAGTCCGCGGCAGCCGGAACCAACGCGTGCAACTGGGCAGACCCCCACGAGTGGGCTAGCGTCTGAGTGACCTACCGAACATAGGCGCCAGCACGGATTACGCGCCGCCAAGCCTTCTGACGGGCCAGCTCGGAATGTGGCTCGCGAGGGTGTTGGGGCGCTTCTGAGCTGGTGCCGGGAGCGCACTGGAGGTCGCGTGGAGATTGTCGTGAGGGGCCGGAACGTCGAGGTCCCCGAGCACTACCGGCAGCACGTCGCTGAGAAACTGACCCGCGTCGAGCGATATGACGGCAGAATCATCCGCACCGATGTGGAGTTGCTCCACGAGAAGAATCCCCGGCAGTCCGAGAACTGCCAGCGGGTGGAGATCACGTGCCGCGTGCCGGGACCGGTCGTGCGGGTGGAGGCCTGCGCCGCGGACTTCTACAAGGCCCTGGACATGGCGATCGAGCGACTGGAGCGCAAGTTCCGCCAGGCTGCCGACCGTCGCCGGGTGCACCACGGACGGCACACGCCGACATCGGTGGCCACGGCCACCAGCGGGTTGATCGAGCGCGACCCCGACTCCACCGCGGTCGCCGTCGCAGACCCGCCTGCCGAGGGCGACAACGAGGGCGACAACGAGGGCGGGAGCAAGCTCGACAACCCAGGGCTGGTGGTGCGCGAGAAGGAGCATCCGGCCAAGCCGATGACCATCGAGCAGGCGCTCTATGAGATGGAGCTGGTCGGCCACGACTTCTACCTCTTCGCCGACGCCGACGGTGGCCGTCCGAGCGTGGTCTATCGGCGCAAGGGCTATGACTACGGCGTGATCCGCCTCGTTGACTGAGCTTCCGGGCGCGCGCTGAACCGGCTGGGACGACCAACCGGCCCACCGCCGCGGGCCTGTTGGTCATTCAGGCGCCCATCCCGCAGGTATTCTGGGGCCATCATGACCGCCACTGACACCGCCGCAGACCTCGCCCGCATCGCCGGACAGGCAGCGGCAGACAAACTCGCCACCGACATCGTCCTGATCGACGTCAGCGAACGTCTCGCGATCACGGATGTGTTCGTCATCGCCACCGGCAGCAACGAGCGCCAGGTCGAAGCGATCGTCGACGAGGTCGAGGAGCAGCTCCGCCGGGCCGGCGTCAAGCCGCTGCGGCGCGAGGGTAAGCGCGACGGACGCTGGGTGCTGCTGGACTATGCCGAGATCGTGGTGCACATCCAGCATGCCGAGGAGCGGGTCTTCTACTCCCTCGAGCGGCTCTGGAAGGACTGCCCCGTGATCGAGTTCACCGACGCGCACCTGGCCGCCGCGCAGGCCGGCAGCACCGAGAGTGAGACCGCACCTCAGGATGACGCTCGTGCCGACGTGACGGTGTCGCAGGGCGACCCGGAGTAGTGCAACGCCGGATCGTGCTGCTGCGCCATGGCCGCACGGCCTGGAACGCCGAGCGGCGTTACCAGGGCCAAGAAGATCCACCGCTCGACGAGGTGGGCCAGGTCCAGGCGATCGAGGCCGCCGCGCTGGTGGCCGCGATGAATCCTGACGTCCTGATTTCCTCGGATCTCGAACGCGCGCGGCAGACCGCGCAGAAGGTCTCCTCGCTGAGCGGAGTGCCGCTCACGGTCGACAAGCGGTTGCGAGAACGGAATCTCGGCCACTGGCAGGGCCTGACCCGCGACGAGGTCCAGAGCCGCTATCCCGAGGAGTTCGCCGACTGGCTCGCCGGCCGCGACGTGGCCCGGCGCGGCGGCGAGAGCCGTCGGCAGGTCGCCGAGCGCGCCCTGTCCGTCGTCGACCAGCTGGCGCCCGTGCCGCTGGCGGTGCTGGTCAGCCACGGCGCCACCTCGATGTGCCTGTCGGCCGCGCTGCTCGGCCTGCCACAGACGCCGTCCATCCTCGGCCCGCTGGCGAACTGCCACTGGACGGAGCTGCGCAACTCGGGCGACGGCTGGACCCTGCGGGCACACAACGCCGGGCCACCCGGGCCGGTGATCCCGCTGCTGGCACCGGACGGCGACCACTCCGACGCGGACGCCTGAGTGCCGCTCCCGTCCGAACCGGCGGCGCGCTCGCACGAAATCCTGGTGCTGAGCGACTCCCTCGCCTTTCACGGCCCCGGAATGGGAGAGCTCACCACCGAGCCGCGGCTGTGGCCGAACGTGCTGGCCGCTGCCCTCACCGCCGGCGGAGCCGCGAGCTCGGCCACCATCTTCGGACGGCGCGGCTGGACCGCTCGGGACGCCTGGTTCGCCGTCACCCGCGATCCGTACCTGTACTCCGTCCTGCTGCCGCGGGCCGACACGGTCATCCTCGCGGTCGGCGGCATGGACTACCTGCCGGCGATCCTGCCCGCCCACCTGCGCGAGGGCATCCGGCTGCTACGCCCCAAGCCCGTGCGGCTGGCCGCGACGGCCACCTTCCGCAGGCTGCAGCCGGTGGGGTCGCGGTTGCTCAACGGCCGGTGGCGCAACCTGCCGCAGGGCCTCACCGACCACTACCTGACCCGGTGCGTGCAGGGCATCCGGCATTTCCAGCCGGATGCCAGGATCGTCGGGATCACACCACCGCCGCATGTCGCGCCCGGCTACGGCCGGGTCACCGCCGGGCACCAGCGCGCCGTCCACGCCACCCTGGCGTGGGCCGAGCGGCTCAACGTGGACTTGCTGCGGCTCGATCAGTGGGTGGCGCCGCACATCGGCTCGTCCGGCATGAATGTCGACGGCATCCACTGGGGCTGGAACTGCCACCGCGACGTGGGGGAGCGAACGGCGGGGGTGCTCGCCCAGCAATCCGTAACGGGCGCTGCCGGTGCCGAGTAGTATTCCCGCCATGGCAATGACCCTGCTCCTTACCGAGCCGCGCTGAGCCCCGGACGTAGGCCAGTGTGGCGTGAGCCTCTGCGATTGCGCAGGGGCTCTTGCTATGTCCAGGGTTAGATGCCCACAGTCCGCACGACACATGATCGGGAGCCGCAGCCATGACGGCCACGCACGCCAACGACGCCGCTGACATTCCGCCGTTCCGGTACAGTGCCGCGCTCGCCAACGAGCTGGAGTCGCGGTGGCAGCAGGAGTGGGCCGAGCGCGGCACCTTCAACGCCCCGAACCCCATCGGTGAGCTGAGCACCGGCTTCGAGCGGGTCGCCGGCAAGCCGCACACCTTCGTGATGGACATGTTCCCGTACCCGTCCGGCGCGGGGCTGCACGTCGGGCACCCGCTGGGTTACATCGGCACCGACGTCTACGCCCGGTACCTGCGGATGCGCGGTGAGAACGTGCTGCACACCATGGGCTTCGACGCGTTCGGCCTGCCGGCCGAGCAGTACGCGTTGCAGACCGGACAGCATCCGGCCACGACCACCAACAAGAACATCGAGGTGTTCAAGCGCCAGCTGCGTGCGCTGGGCCTGGGCCACGACCAACGTCGGGTCATCTCGACCACCGATCCGGAGTTCTACCGCTGGACGCAGTGGATCTTCCTGCAGCTGTTCAACTCCTTCTACGACTCCGACGCTGACAACGGCGTGGGGCGTGCCCGGCCGATCTCCGAGCTGATCAGCGATCTGAATGCCGGCAGACGTGAGCCGGACGAGGGCGCGAATGACTTCGGCCTGCCGTGGTCGGACCTGGACGAGAGCCAGCGCAGGACCGTGATCGACCGGCACCGGCTGGCCTACGTCTCGAAGCTGCCGGTGAACTGGTGTCCCGGACTGGGGACGGTGCTGGCGAATGAAGAGGTCACCGCGGACGGCCGGTCCGAGCGCGGCAACTTCCCGGTGTTCCGCAAGCCGCTGGCCCAGTGGATGCTGCGGATCACCGCCTACGCGGACCGGCTGCTGGCCGATCTGGACTACATCGACTGGCCCGAGAAGGTCCGGACGATGCAGAAGAACTGGATCGGCCGCTCGATCGGCGCGCACGTCCACTTCGCGACCGAGAGCGGCGACATCACCGTCTTCACCACCCGTCCGGACACGCTGTTCGGCGCGACGTACATGGTGCTGGCGCCGGAGCATCCGATGGTGGCGGACCTGACAGCGGTCAGCTGGCCCGAGGGCACCGAGCAGGAATGGACCGGCGGCTACCCGGACCCTGCCGCGGCCGTCGCCGCCTATCAGCGGGAGGCCGCCGCCAAGACCGATCTGGACCGCCAGGGGGCCGATGCGAAGGCGAAGACCGGTGTGTTCATCGGGGCATTCGCCATCAACCCGGTGACCGGTGCCCGGCTGCCGGTGTTCATTGCCGACTACGTCCTGATGGGATACGGCACTGGGGCGATCATGGCTGTCCCCGCGCAGGACGAGCGCGACTGGGAGTTCGCCGAGGCGTTCAAGCTTCCCATCATTCGCACCGTCCAACCGCCGGAGTCCTTTGCCAGAAAGGCCTTCCTCGGCGACGGGCCGGCCATGAAATCGGCCAACGACGAGGTCGACCTCAACGGTCTGGGCGTGAACGAGGCCAAGGCGCGGATCATCGAGTACCTGGAGCGGTCCGGTCGCGGCCGGGGCGCGACCACTTACCGTTTGCGCGACTGGCTGTTCAGCCGGCAGCGATACTGGGGCGAGCCGTTTCCGATCGTGTACGACGAGAACAACCAGCCGATCGCGCTGCCGGACTCGATGCTGCCGCTGCGGCTGCCGGAGACGAACGACTTCACGCCGAAGTCCTACCCGCCCGATGACGTGGACTCCGATCCCGAGCCCCCGCTGGGCCGGCTGACCGACTGGGTGAACGTCGAGCTGGATCTGGGCGACGGCCTGAAGAGCTATCGCCGCGAGACCAACACCATGCCGAACTGGGCCGGTTCGTGCTGGTACGAGCTGCGGTATCTCGATCCGGCCAACGACGACGCGCTGGTGGACAAGCAGGTCGAGAACTACTGGATGGGTCCCACCGAGGAACGTCCGCTGGGTGGTGTCGACCTGTACGTCGGCGGAGTCGAGCATGCCGTGCTCCATCTGCTGTACTCGCGGTTCTGGCACAAGGTGCTGTTCGACCTGGGCCATGTCTCGAGTGCGGAACCCTTTCACCGGCTGGTCAATCAGGGAATGCTGCAACTGCCGGCCTACACCAACGCCGACGGTTTCTACGTCGAGGCTGCCGAGGTGACCGAGGCCGACGGCGCATTCTTGTTCGAGGGCCAGCAGGTACAGCGTGAGTTCGGCAAGATCGGCAAGAGCCTGAAGAATGTCGTCGCCCCGGACCAGTTCGTCGCCGACTTCGGAACCGACACGTTCCGGCTGTTCGAGATGTTCTCGGGGCCGCTGGACCAGTCCCGGCCATGGGATGCCAAGGCCATCGTCGGACCGTACCGGTTGCTGCAGCGGATCTGGCGGGTGGTGCTGGACGAGCAGACCGGGCGGCCGCACGTGGCCGACATGGACGTGCCGGACGAGCTGAACAGGCTGCTGCACAAGACGATTTCCGCGGTTCGCGACGGTTACGAGACGCTGCGGTTCAACACCTCGATCGCCCGCATCACCGAGCTGAACAACACCGTCACCCAGCTGTACCCGGACGGTGGGGCGCCCCGCGCGGTGGCCGAGGCGCTGACGCTGATGCTGGCTCCGCTGGCACCGCACGCGGCCGAGGAACTGTGGTCGAAGCTGGGTCATGCCGAGTCGCTGGCGTGGCAGGAGTTTCCCGTCGTGGACGAGGGGCTGTTGGTGGACGACACGATCGAGGTCCCGGTGCAGGTCAACGGCAAGGTGCGCTCGGTGATCCACGTCGCGGCGGATGCCGACGCGGCCGCGATGGAGGCAGCCGCCCGGGCCGAGGACAAGGTGCTCAGCGCCCTGGCCGACCGTCCGGTCAAGCGAGTGATCGCCGTGCCCGGCCGGCTGGTCAACTTCGTCGTCTAACGTCGGGGAATGGCAACCCAGCAGCGCGCACCTCAGCGGGTCGCCGTCGTCACCGACTCGACGTCCTATCTACCGGTGGCGCTGTCGGACGCCCTCGGAGTGCGGCTGGTCGCGCTGCAGGTGCAGCTGGACGGCCGGACCGGCCAGGAGGGCCGCGACGTCAGCCCGGCCGATGTGACGGCCGCGCTGCGCAACCGGACGGCCGTTACCACCTCGCGCCCGACGCCGGCGGAGTTCCTCGAGGTGTACCGCTGCGCGCTGCGCGAGGGCGCCGAGGCTGTCGTCTCGGTGCACCTCTCCGCTGAGCTGTCGGGTACCTGCGACTCCGCCCGGCTGGCGGCGGCCGAGCTGGACGAGGGTGTGGTGCGGGTGCTGGACTCCCGCTCGACGGCGATGGCCCTGGGCTTCGCGGTGCTGGCCGCGGCACGGGCGGCAGCGGCCGGAGCGGGTGCCGAGGCCGTGGAGCAGGCCGCCCGGGCCGCCCGGGAGCGCACCTCGGCGCTGTTCTACGTGGACTCGCTGGAGTGGCTGCATCGCGGCGGTCGGATCGGCACCGCGGCGGCGATGCTCGGCACGGCGCTGGCCGTCAAGCCGCTGCTGCACCTGGCCGACGGCAAGATCGTGCCGCTGGAGAAGGTGCGAACCGCGTCCAAGGCGATCGCCCGGCTGGTGCAGCTCACGGTCAACCACGCGGGCAGCGGCGAGGTGGATATCGCGGTGCAGCACCTGGCGTCGCCGGAGCGGGCGGCAGACGTGGCGCGGCAGCTCCGCGAGGCGCTGCCGAACCTGCGGGAGTTGCACCAGTCCGAGGTCGGGGCGGTTGTCGGCGCCCATGTCGGGCCTGGTCTGTTGGGCGTCGTCGTGAACCGGCTGTAGCCGCTCAGTCCAATGGGGCAGTGCCCTCAATTCTTCGGGCAGTGCCCGGTCCCGATGGGGAATTTGGAGTTGAAGGTGTAATTCCCGCCGGCCCCGGTATTCAGCGTGACGTACAGGCCGTCCTGCTTGATGCAGGCGTCCTTGTCCCTGCTCTCCATGCCCAGCCACCGGTACCAGCGCAGCCGCACCCGCACCGAACTGTTCGCCGGCACCGAGACGACGATCGCGTCGGGATGCTGGCTGAGAACCCGTGACGGGGGGTTGACGAGCGGCTCGAAGCCCCGTACCTCATACATCGTCCAGTGCGCGTTTCGCCAGGTCGGATTGAGGTAATCCAGGTTGGTCCTGATCAGCGCCAGCTCGGCGCGCCCGTAGCCGGTGAGCTCGGCATCGGGCACCGCCACGTACTGCACGGCGTTGTCGGTGAGAAACGTCC
This sequence comes from Jatrophihabitans lederbergiae, assembly GCF_031845305.1. Lineage (NCBI taxonomy): Bacteria > Bacillati > Actinomycetota > Actinomycetes > Jatrophihabitantales > Jatrophihabitantaceae > Jatrophihabitans > Jatrophihabitans lederbergiae. The sequence goes on from NZ_JAVREH010000003.1 coordinate 58,959, forward strand.
GGTATGAGGCGGCGGTCGGCTTTTGCTGGTAGAACACGGCGTCGTTGAGCCGGATGTCGGTCTGGCGCAACCAGCCCCGCGCCAGCGGGACGCCGCGGGCCAGGTAGACCGAGTCCCAGTGCCCGGCCAGCTCGGGCACCTCGACCCGGCCGGTCAGCGGGCCGCGGGTACGGATCTCGTCGATGACCGGGGTGTAGTAGCCGCTGTAGCCGCTGACCCGGCCGGTGCTGGCGATCGTGCTGGGGCTGACCGGTAGCTGCACCACCAGGATCACCACCAGCGCCAGGATGGTGAGCGACCGGGTTCGCCAGTGGATGAACGAGGCGGCGATGGGCAGTGCGAACAGCAGGCTGAGCCGGGTGGCGTTCGAACCGACCGGCGTCGGAAGGACGAACGCGGCCAGTACCAGCACGATGCCGAGGCCCGCGCCGAGCCGGATCGGGTGGCAGCGCCGGGGGACCGTGGCCAGCACGATGGCCAGCGCCAGCAGGGATGCCCCACAATCGACGAAGGTGAACGGCTGGCGGCCGCCGTCGCCGAAGATTACCGACGTGATGGCCATCGAGATACCGGCCGGCACGATGAGGGCAGCGGCCGCGCCGGGACGCCGCAGCAGCACGGCGACGCCACCGGCGATCCACAGCAGCAGGCCGGCGACCGGGCTCGCCCCGCCGCACAGCAGACTGAACAGGATCGCCAGTGCGATCGCCAACCAGCGCGGCAGCCGGGTGGTGGTCAGCAGCGTCAGGGCGATCAGGCCGCAGGCCAGGCCGCAGGCGAAGGTGATCCGGCCCTCCACCACGTTGGCGACCTGGGTGACCGCCGCCGCGATCCCGCCGAGCACCGGGCGCGCCGGTCTGAGCCGGTGCAGCAGCCGGACGGTGTACCAGGTGCCGATCACCGCGGCGAGTGCTCCGGTCGGTTTCGTGCCGACGTGCGCCATCAGGGTCGAAGCCCACAGGGTGTAGCCGTACTCCACGGTGCCGCCGAACCACCGGAAGTCGATGATCGAGAACGGGTACCTGGACGCGAAGTCGGCGCGGGCCAACTGTGCGGCGAGGTCGGTGTTCATCGGGGGCAGCAGCAGAAAGCCCCACGCCAGCAGCATCGACACGCCGGTGGCGATCAGCGCGGGGCGGTAACCGGAGTTCCACAGTCGGCGGGCGAACGTGACCGGGTGCCACAGCGAGCCCGGCCCGGCGTCGGGCTGGGCAAGCGGCAGGGACGTCACGGGCACACTCGGCAGTCTTCCATCCGCAGCGAGGTGGTTTACCCGAACGCTCAGGCCGGGGCCAGCGGGAGCGGGTGCAGTGCTCCGCACGGCAACCGCGATGATGACCGGACGGACGTGACGCTCGTCGGCCCTGATGCGATTCCGTGATCCGGCCTTCTCCACAGTTGGAGCGGCTGTCCACAGTCGTGGCAAACCCCGTTCCGGCCGGCTGCTCCCACCTAGCGTCGTTGGGGTGCAGCAGCGTGGAGCAGAAGGACGAGGGGTCAGGGATCGGGTCTCCTCGCTGAGCGCCCGGTTCGTCGGCGATCGCTTCAACGCAGGCGGCTCCGGCGCTGCCGGGTTCAGGCACGCCCGGCTGAACCCGGGACGACGGGCGGTTGTCGCGATGGCGGTTGTCGCGATGGTGTCGCTGGTGGTCACGGGGGCATGGGTGCTCGCCTCTCGGCCGCACCGCTTGGCGGCCGCGACGACCGGGTTGACGAGTGCGCCGCCACCGATAAGTCCTGGCGGCTCGCTGATGTCACCGCTGGCGAGTCCGTCACCCGCCGGTTCTGGAGCGAGCGCCGCGCACAGCGAAGCCGCTGTAGTGGTCGACGTGGTGGGCAAGGTCCGCAAACCGGGGGTCTACCGGTTGGCTGCGGGCGCCAGGGTGGACGACGCGGTAGCCGCCGCCGGTGGCGCGCTGACCGGAGTCGACCTGGTGGCGGTCAACCTTGCCCGCAAGCTCAGCGACGGCGAGCAGGTCGCCATCGGGATCACTGTCCCTGCGGCTCCGGGAACTGGTGGCGGTGCCGATGCCGGTGGAAGTGCTGGCGGTGGTGGCGGGGATGCCGCCGGGGCGCCGTCCTCGGCAGCTTCTAGCTCGGCATTGGTGGATCTGAACTCGGCGACAGCAAGCCAGCTGGACGCCCTTCCCGGGGTGGGGCCGGTGCTCGCCCAGCGGATCGTGGATTGGCGCACTCAGCACTCGAAGTTCGACAGTGTGGACCAGTTGCAGTCAGTTTCGGGCATTGGCGACGCGAAGTTCGCCGATCTCAAGCCGCTGGTGACTGTCGGATGAGCCACCACCAGCTGGACGTTCGGAAGCTGACCAACCGTCGGGTGAAGGAACCGGACGGTGAGCGGGAGCCGGTGGATCTGCGGCTGGCGGTGGGAGCGATGGCGGCGTGGGCGGCGGTGATCTGGGGGCTGGGCCGAAGCGCGAGTACGGCTGCGATCGGCGCGGCCGTGGCGGTGGTGCTGACGGTTCTGCTGCTGGGTACCGGCCGACGGTGTCCGAGGTTGCTTCCGGTCGCCTTCGCGGCGTGCTGCGTGGTGCTGGTGCTGCCGCCGCTGTCGGCACGGCTACATCGGGCGCGGGACGGCGAGCTGGCGCGAATGGCGCGAAGCCGGGTGCAGGTCACCGCGGAGCTGCGGGTGACCGGTGATCCTCGTCCGCTGGCCGCGCACGGGACGTCGGGGTCACCGCGCAGCGCCATCGACGCGAAGCTGCTGGCGGTGGTGGTCGCAGGTCACCGGACGACGGTGGCGGGGTCGGTGCTGGTGCTCGGCCCGTCGGATGCGTGGCGTGGGATCTTGCCGGGGCAGCGGGTGCGCCTGGATGCGACGCTGCAACCCCCGCTCAAGGACAATCTCTTGACCGCGACGTTGTCGGCTCGCACCGATCCGGAGCTACTCGGGCGTCCGCCGTGGTGGCAGCGGGCTGCGGGTGAGGTCCGCAGCGGTCTGCAGCGGGCCTCGGCTGGTTTGCCGGTGCTGGCGCGCGGGTTGCTTCCGGGGCTGGTGGACGGCGATACCAGTCAGCTCGATCCGGTGCTCGCGAACCGGTTCCGGGTGGCGGGACTGACACACCTGACTGCCGTCAGTGGCACGAACTGCTCGATCTTGATCGGTGCCGTCGCGCTGGTGTTGCGGCGGATGAAGGCGTCGCCGCGGACGATCGCGGTGCTGGGCGGGGTGGTGCTGGTCGGGTTTGTGGTGATCGCCCGACCGTCACCGAGCGTGCTGCGGGCCGCGCTGATGGCTGCGATCGCGCTGACGGCGTTGGCTTCCGGACGGCAGCGCGGGGCGGTGCCGGTCCTAGCGGCATCCGTGTTGGGACTGCTGCTGTGGCAGCCTTCCTTGGCGGTGGACCTGGGTTTCACGCTGTCGGTGGCGGCGACGGCGGCGCTGATGCTGATTGCCCCCGGATGGGCGGATGCCCTGGCCCGGCGGGGTGTGCCGACGGGTCTGGCGGAGCCGCTGGCGGTTGCCGCGGCAGCCCACCTCACCACCGTTCCGATCATCGCGGGGATCAGCGGCCGGATCAGTCTGGTCGCGATCCCGGCGAACCTGCTCGCCGAACCGGTGGTGGCCGCGGCGACTGTGCTCGGGGTGCTGGCTGCGGTGACGTCGGTGCTCTGCCTACCGCTTGGTGCGCTCTTGGCGCAACTGGCCGGCTGGCCGTGCCGCTGGCTGGTGTGGGTAGCGGAGTATTTCGGCTCGTTGCCGGGCGCGTCGCTGCCCTGGCCGTCCGGGGTGCCGGGTGGGCTGCTGCTGATGGCGTTGTCGGTGGGGACCGCGCTCGCCTGTCGGCACAGCGGGGTCCGGGTGCTGTTCGCCGTGGGCGTGGCGGTCGGCGTGCTGGTGCAGATACCGGGACGCGCTGTCGTGGTGGCGTGGCCGCCGCACGGCTGGGTCATCGTGGCGTGCGATATCGGCCAGGGCGACGCACTGGTGCTCAATGCCGGTGGCGGAAGTGCGGTGGTGGTGGACGCCGGCCCGGACCCGGTCGCGGTGGACCGGTGCCTGCACGAGCTGGGCGTGACCCGGGTGCCGTTGCTGGTGCTGAGCCATTCCCACCTCGACCACGTCGGCGGCCTGTCCGGGGTGTTGCACGAGCGCGAGGTCGGACGGGTGCTGACCTCGCCGCTGAGCGAGCCGGTGACCGGTCATCGGCTGGTGCTGAATGTGCTGGCGACCCGCGGTTTGCGGCTGGAGCAGGTCAGCGCCGGCGCCACGCTGGATGCCGGGGGAGTGCACCTTGACGTCCTCGGGCCGAGGCAGTTGTTTCACGGCACCCGGTCGGATCCGAACAACTCATCCGTGGTCATGCGAGCGGCCATCGGTGGTACCCGCGTCCTGCTGCCCGGTGACGCCGAGCTGGAGGCCCAGGACGACTTGCTGGCATCGGGTGTGGATCTGCGGGCGGACATCCTCAAGGTGCCGCACCACGGCAGCGCGTACTCCGATCCGGCATTCCTGCAGGCGGTGCACGCCCGGCTGGCGCTGGTGTCGGTCGGATTGGGCAACGACTACGGTCACCCGTCACCGTTGCTGATCGCCGAGCTCGCGCGGTTGGGTGTGCCGACTCGCCGAACTGACCAGGACGGTGACATCGCGGTCGTCCGTGACGGCAGCCGGCTTGTGCCGGTGGTGCACTCGACACGGACGGGTAACGCCAGGGGGCCACCGTCCTCCGGCCGTGCGCATTGCCTTTGGCCGCACCAGGCGTAGACGGAATGCAGCCCAGCCGCGATCTGCCGTCGGCTCAGTTCGATGGCGTAGCGGGCCGCGGTGGTCTCGAACGCCGCTTATCTCCGGCGATCAGCAACCCGGCTGGACACCTCGGGCCGGGACCGCGCCACTCGTCCACGGCTCGGCACCCGCCGCCGTGCCGGGCTCCGCCGCGTTGTCGGTCGCGCATGAAATCATTTTCAGGTGCCGACCCCCGCCGCTAGCCGCCAACCCGCTGACCGGTCGGCTGCCGAGCCGATCGCACCGCTGACGCTCGTGGTCGGCGATGAGGAGTTCCTCGTCAGCCGCGCCCTTGATGATCTGCGGCATGCCGCACTGGAAGAGGACCCGGACACCGAGGTGCATGAGGTCGAAGCATCCACGGTGGACTCGGTCGAGCTGATCCAGCTGCTCAGCCCGTCCCTTTTCGGTGGCCGGCGGGTCGTGATGCTGCGCTCGGCACAGGACCTTCCGGCGGCCGTCGCCACGACGGTCGTACCGATGCTGCTCGATCCAGGCCCGGATGCTGCCGTGGTCGTCCAGCACGTCGGCGGAGCCAAGGGCAAGGCGACACTGGACAAGGTCCGCAAGGCCAAGGCGACCGAGATCGTCTGCGCCAAGCTGACCCGGCCGGAGGACCGGCAGGCGTTCTTGCGCAGCGAGGTCCGCCGGTTCAAGGGCAAGATCACCGCCGACGCCGCCAGTGCAGTGCTGGACGCCGTCGGCAGCGACCTGCGTGAGATCTCAGCCGTCATCGCACAGCTTGTTGGCGACACCGGCGGCTCCATCGACGCGGCCGCGGTTGCGGCCTACCACCGTGGTCGTGCCGAGGTCACCGGATTCGCGGTGGCCGACCAAGCTGTGATCGGCAACGTTGCCGCCGCCCTGACCAACCTGCGATGGGCCCTGAACGTGGGGGTCGCCCCGGTTCTCGTCGCGGATGCGCTGGCCGACGGCATCCGATCAGTCGCTCGGGTAGTCGGAGCCGGCCCGGGGGACCCGTTCAGGCTCGCTCAGTCACTCGGCATGCCGCCGTGGAAGGTCAAGCGCGCCCGGACGCAGTCCAACGGTTGGACCGAGCCCGGCCTGCGCAGGGCGCTCGGCGTGGTCGCGGCACTGAACGCCGATGTCAAGGGAGCAGCTGCCGATCCGGAGTACGCCCTGGAGTCGGCCGTCCGCAAAATCGCCGCCGCCCGAAGCGCCCGCTGAACCAGATCGCCCGCTGCCCACAAATGTTCGCTAACGGTCGGCGTTTGACCTGGCCTGTGGTCGCTCTGGCGACCCGGTGGTAGGTCGATCGGGCAGCAGCCGCTGAGGCGCCAGCAGCCAACCACCGGCGGACAACGATTGGCAGGCAGCGACCCGCGGACAGCAACCGGCTGGCAAGCGCTGCGCCCTCGCAGCGCCATGCGGGCAGCACAAAACCCGCGTACCGGCCAGGTGGCCAGCGCGCGGGCTGGAAAGTATGCGGCTGCTTAGAGAGCGCTGACGCGGTGCGCCATCGCGGACTTCTTGTTCGCTGCCTGGTTGGCGTGGATGACGCCCTTGCTGACGGCCTTGTCCAGCTGACGGGAGGCACTCACCAGAGCGGTGCTCGCCTTGTCCTTGTCGCCCGACTCGGCGGCCTCACGGAAGGAACGGATAGACGTCTTCAGCGCGCTCTTGACGCTCTTGTTGCGCTGCCGAGCCGCCTCGTTCGTGCGGATCCGCTTGATCTGGGACTTGATGTTCGCCACGAAGTTGCCTCAAATGCCGATCGTTGATGTGAAACCTTGGTCGCCGCGCTGTCGCGGACAACCTCGCCAGATTACCAGTGCGCAACACGCCGCCCCAAATCCCTGGGGGACGGCAGCGTCAGGCGCGGACGGTGACCAGCTCGAACCGGGTGTACAGGAACGTCCGTACCGAGTTCGGGTCCGACAGTACGTCGGTGACCGGCCCGTCCTCGGCGCCGTCCAGGCCGAAGGCCAGCGCGGTGCCGTTCTCGAAGTACACCGGGCTGTCCACCGGGGCGACATCGGTCAACCGGACCATCACGTAGCGGTCGCCGATCTCGGCGATCAGGCTGGTCGCCTCGGCGTCCTCGCCCGGTGCCTCGGCGGTGTGGACGGACAGCACCTGCTGCCAGTCGTCCTCGCCGCCGGGGGAGGTGTTCACCAGGTCGCCGGCCAGCAGGGCGGTGGCGGGAATGCGGTATTCGGTGACGGCGCGTGGGTCCGGAGCAGGCTGGGTCATGGCCCCATCCTCGCATCCGGCACTGGCCGTGGCAGCACGTCGGCCGCTTGGCTACCCTTCCGCCGCGGCTCGAGTTGGTATGCCGTCGAGCCGCCATAGCGGCCGCTCGCTATACCAACCTGATACCAACCTGGTCACGCCAAGCGACCGCGGCCGAGCGGAATCCCCGCCCGTGCCGCTACCCGACCCCGGGCATGGGAGAATTGCGGGCAACGCCCCGCGCGAGCTGGGGTCGGTGCCGGGCAACCGGACTCGTCCAATCTTTCAGAGAGCAGCCTGTGCCCGCTATTCCGAGCCCCGCCGGCGCCACTCCGTCGGACCGCATCCGCAACTTCTCGATCATCGCTCACATCGACCACGGCAAGTCGACGCTGGCTGATCAGATGCTGCGGCTGACCGGCGTGGTCGATTCGCGCCAGGCCCGGGCCCAGTACCTGGACCGGATGGACATCGAGCGCGAGCGCGGCATCACCATCAAGGCGCAGAACGTCCGGATGCCGTGGCAGTCGCGCTTAAATGGCACCGATTACACGCTGCACATGATCGACACCCCCGGCCACGTCGACTTCACCTACGAGGTCTCGCGCAGCCTCGCCGCCTGCGAGGGCGCGGTGCTGCTCGTCGACGCCGCCCAGGGCATCGAGGCGCAGACCCTGGCGAACCTGTATCTGGCGCTGGAGAACGACCTGCAGGTCATCCCGGTGCTGAACAAGATCGACCTGCCGGCCGCCCAGCCGGACCTGTACGCCGCCGAGCTCGCCCACATCATCGGCTGCGATCCCGACGACGTGCTGCGGGTGTCGGCCAAGACCGGCCAGGGCATCGAGGACCTGCTGGACGTCATCTGCCGCGACGTCCCCCCGCCGGTGGGGGACGCCGACGCGCCGGCCCGCGCCATGATCTTCGACTCGGTCTATGACATCTACCGCGGCGTGATCACCTACGTCCGGGTCATCGACGGCAACATCGTGCCCCGGCAGAAGATCAAGATGATGTCCACCGGCGCCACCCACGAACTGCTGGAGGTCGGCGTCATCTCGCCCGAGCCCGTCCCGTCCAAGGGCCTGGGCGTCGGCGAGGTCGGTTACCTGATCACGGGGGTGAAGGACGTCCGGCAGTCCAAGGTCGGCGACACCGTCACCGACTCGGGCAAGCCGGCCACCGAGGCCCTCGGTGGCTACCGCGATCCCAACCCGATGGTCTATTCGGGCCTGTTCCCGATCGACGGCTCCGACTTTCCACTGCTGCGCGACGCCCTCGACCGGCTACGGCTCAACGACGCCGCGCTGGTGTACGAGCCTGAATCGTCCGGCGCGCTGGGCTTCGGCTTCCGCTGCGGCTTCCTCGGACTGCTGCACCTCGAGATCACCAGAGACCGCCTCGAAAGAGAGTTCGGCCTCGACCTGATCTCGACCGCGCCCAACGTGGTGAACCGGGTGGTGCTCGAGGACGGCCGCGAGTTCGTGGTCACCAATCCGTCCGACTGGCCGTCCGGGCAGAAGATCGCGGACGTCTTCGAGCCGATCGTCAAGTCGATGATCATCGCGCCCAGCGAGTACGTCGGCGCGATCATGGAGCTGTGCCAGAGCCGGCGCGGCACCCTGCTCGGCATGGACTACCTGTCCGAGACCCGCGTCGAACTGCGCTACACGCTGCCGCTCGGCGAGATCATCTTCGACTTCTTCGACGCCCTCAAGTCGCGCACCCGCGGCTACGCCAGCCTGGACTACGAGCAGGCCGGCGAGCAGAACGCCGACCTGGTGAAGGTCGACATCCTGCTGCAGGGCGAGCCGGTGGACGCGTTCTCGGCGATCGTGCACAAGGACAAGGCCTATGCCTACGGCGTGATGATGACGACGAAGCTGCGCGAGCTGATCCCGCGCCAGCAGTTCGAGGTGCCGATCCAGGCCGCCATCGGCGCTCGGGTCATCGCCCGCGAGAGCATCCGCGCCATCCGCAAGGACGTGCTTGCCAAGTGCTACGGCGGTGACATCACCCGTAAGCGCAAGCTGCTCGAGAAGCAGAAAGAGGGCAAGAAGCGGATGAAGATGGTGGGACGGGTCGAGGTGCCGCAGGAGGCGTTCATCGCGGCGCTGTCCACCACCGAGTCACCCGACTCCGGCAAGCGGTAAGAAGTGATGCACGATTTCGCGTTGCGCGATCACAGTGGCCTGGTCATCGCGCTGCCGGAGCTGGAGTCGTTGATCGGGCACTGGCGGTCTCGCTACGACGCGGCGGTGAGTGGCGTGCCGGCGCACGTGACCCTGCTGGTGCCCTGGGTACCGCCGGCCGAGATCACCGAGGCCGACCTGGATGCGGTCGCGCAGCTGGCCAGGAGCTGGCCGCCGTTCAACGTGAGCTTCCGCGACTTCGGGGTCTTCGAGAACCGGCACGGTCCGGACGTGTACTGGCTCTCGCCCGAGCCGACGGATGAGTTCCTGGCGCTGATCGACGATGTGCTGAGCTGCTGGCCTGACTACCCGCCGTACGAGGGTGTGCACGGCGACGACGTGACGCCGCACCTGACGGTGTCCAGCAGCGTCGCGGCGGCCGAGCTGGAAGAGATGCTGTCGACCGTGCGTGGGCAACTGCCGATCACCGCCCGGGCCGATCGGATCAGCGTGCTGGAGGTCAGCGACGGCCGCTGCGTCACCCGGACGTCATTCCGGCTCACCGGCAAGCGCTGAACCACGCCCAGCAGTCCGACAGGTCCAGCAGCCCGGCAGGCTCAGCAGCCCGGCAGGCTCAGCAGCCCGGCAGGCTCAGCAGTCCGACAGGCTCAGCAGTCCGACAGGCTCAGCGGAGGCCGGCGAACAGATCTATCTCGGGCACCGGCGAACCGGTCGGGTCCTGGATGCGGACGAACGTCTCGACACCCATCAGCTCGGTGAACCGCTCTTTGCCCATCCGCAGAAAGAAGATGTTCTCGCCCTGGCTGGCATGCGCGGCGAGCGCGTCGAACTTCTGGCCGCCGAACTCGGTGGTGTCCACCCAGGTCGTGATCTGCTCGTCCGGCAGCCCGATCTCGGGTAGCTGCTCGCCCTCGGCGGCCTCGTCCCAGTCGGCTCCGAGCTCGCGCATGAGGGCGCCGAACTCCGCCATCTTGGACCGCGGCGCCGTGGTCCAGTAGACCTTCGCCGGCAGGTCGGTCGCGGCGAGTGCGGCCATCGTGACCCGGTGCGCCTGGATGTGGTCCGGATGGCCGTAGAACCCGTTCTCGTCATAGGTGACGACCACATCGGGCCGGTAGTGGCGCAGCAGCTTCGCCAGCCGGCCGGCCGCCTCGTCCACCGGGGTGCTCCAGAACGATCCGGGTGAGTGATTGGTCGGCCAACCCATCATTCCGGAGTCGGCGTAGTCGAGTAGTTCCAGGTCGCTGATGTTGAGCGCAGCGCAGCTCTGGGCCAGCTCTCGCCGGCGTAGCTGGATGACCGCCTCCGGATCGTGGCCCGGGTCGCCGGGCTTCACGCCAGCCGGCCCGTCCCCACACCGGCCGTCCGTGCAGGTGACCAGCACCGTCCGGATGCCCTCAGCCGCCGCCCGTGCGAGCACCCCGCCGGTTCCGGTGGCCTCGTCGTCCGGGTGCGCGTGTACCGCCATCAGGGTGAGCGGGTGATCGGTCATGTCAGCAGCTTAGAGCCGAAGCTCCGGCTGACGCGCTCCGGACGATGCCGAGAGTCGATCCAGCTGGGCGCCAGGTCAGCCGAGCGCGCCCCGCACCGACACGTGGCCCTTGAGCAGGTTGCGGGCGATCGTCCGGCGCTGGATCTCGTCCGTGCCCTCATAAATCCGCAGCAGCCGCAGCTCGCGGTACCAGCGCTCCACCGGCAGCTCTCGCGTGTAACCCATGCCGCCGTGGATCTGCAGCACCCGGTCGACGATCTCGTTCGCCTTGACGCCGCCGTACAGCTTCGCCACCGACTGGGCATGCCGGGAATCGATGCCGGAGTCCACCTGGAACGCCGCCGACAGCACCAGCCAGCGCAGCGCCTCGATCTCGACCGCGGAGTCGGCGATCATCCACTGGATGGCCTGCCGCTCGGCGATGGGCTGGCCGAAGGTGACGCGGTTCTTGGCATGCTCGATCGCCATCTCCACCAGCCGCTCGCAGGCGCCGATCGCGCGAGCCGGCAGCAGGTAGCGACCGCGGCCGATCCACTGCAGCGCCAAGGCGAAGCCCTGCCCGACCTCGCCGAGGATGTTGCGGGACGGCACCCGCACCTCGTCGAAGATCAGGGCGGCCGGACCCCACTCGCCCATGGTGTCGATAGGCTCGGACTTCCAGCCCATGTCCCGGTCCACCAGAAAGCACGTGACGCCGCCGTTCACGCCCTTGTCGGGGTCGGTCACCGCGAACACCATGGTGAAGTCGGCGTCCGTGCCGCGGGTGATGAACGTCTTCTCGCCGTTGAGAATCCAGTCGTCACCGTCCTGGCGCGCCGACGTCCGGATGGCCGAGGCGTCCGATCCCGCGCCCGGCTCGGTGATCGCGAAGCACGAGATGCGCTCGCCCGCGATGGTCGGCAGCAGGTACTCCCGCTGCTGGTCCTCGCTGGCGGAAAACAGGATGTTGTCCGCCGCGCCACCGAAGTAGAAGGGGACGAAGGAGCGCCCGAGTTCGGCCTCGATCAGCGCGGTCATCGTCGCGCTCAGCCCCATGCCGCCGTACTCGGTCGGCGTCTGGATGCCCCAGAAGCCGAACTGCCGGGCCTTGGCCTGCAACTCGTGCAGCTCGTCCTTGCTGATGCCTGGTTCGCCGGCGCGCTCTCGGCGCAGCACGGTCTGCTCCAGCGGCTGGATCTCGCGCTGGACGAAATTGCGTACCCAGTCGCGGGTCTGGCGCTCTTCTTCGGACAGCGAGAAATCCATGACGGCGATCCCTTCTTCCAAACCAAACACAGTGTTAGCGATCGTGGCAACGAATGTAACCGGTCTAGTTCAGGGCTCGATCACGATCTTGCCGATCAGGCTTCCGGATTCCATCGCGGTCAGCCCCTCGGCGATCCGGTCCAGCGGCAGCGTCCGGTCGATTCTCGGACGCAGGCCGGTCGCTCGCAGGAACGACATCAGGTCCGCCAGTTCTGCCTTGGTGCCCATGGTGGAACCGATCACCTGCAGTTGCAGAAAGAAGATCCGGTTCAGCTCGGCCGGTGGCACGGCGCCCGACGTCGCGCCTGAGATAACGACCTGACCGCCGGGACGCAATGACTTCAACGAGTGCGACCAAGTCGCGGCCCCCACCGTCTCCATCACCGCGTCCACCCGTTCGGGCAGCCTGGCGCCGGAAGCGAAGGACTCGTGCGCGCCCAGTTCCAGCGCAGCGGCCTGCTTCACCTCGGTGCGCGCGGTCGCCCACACCCGCAGGCCCGCCGCCCGCGCCAGCCCGATGCAGGCCGAGGCCACCCCACCGGACGCCCCCTGCACCAGCACCGTGTTGCCGGGCCGCAGGTGGGAGTTGACGAACAGCATCCGGTACGCGGTGAGCCACGCGGTCGGCAGGCACGCTGCCTCGGCGAACGAGAGCTCAGCGGGCTTAAGGAGGACGTTGCGGCTGGGGACGGTGACCAGTTCGGCCATGGTTCCCTGGTGCTTCTCGCTCAGCAGCGAGCGGCCGGGGTCCAGCGTCTCGTCACCGGACCAGCCGTCGGCGCTGATCACCGAGTGCACCACCACCTCGTCGCCGGTGGCGGTGTCCACCCCGGCCGCGTCGCAGCCCAGGATCATCGGCAGCCGGTCGCCGCTGATGCCCACGCCGCGCAGCGTCCAGAGGTCGTGGTGGTTGAGGCTGGCCGCCTTGACCCGCACCGTCGTCCAGCCCTGCCGCTCCTCAGGTTCTGGGCGTTCGCCGAGCACCAGGCCGTCCAGCGGCGACTCCGGATTCAGGGCACTGGCGTAAGCGGCTCGCATAGCCAGACCCTAAACGAGAGGGTCGTCCCCGCCCGCTCCAGTGATCCGGATGGTTCCCGCGGTCATTCCGTCATCCATGCCTGCTCCTCGCTCGTCTTCGCTGGTCCGAGGTCCCGGCTCGTCCACCGGTTTCGATGAGGCGGCACCTAGGCTGGAGCTCGTGGCCCTACCTCGGACGTCCTGGCGACGGCGCCCGCTGCTCGCCCTTCTCATCCTCATCTTGCTACTGGTGATCGGATACGCGGCGAGGGGTCTGCGCGGTGACCATCACCGATCGAGCCTCGGGCCGGCTTTGAGCTACTCGGCCGCCCTTAGCTACTCGGCCCAGGACGGCGCCCGCTTGGCGGCGAAGGCGGCAATGCCTTCCTGCCCCTGCGGGCTGGCGAAGTAGCGCGCCGACAGGGCGCTCATCGCGGCGAAGTCCGCGGCCATCGATATCCCAGCGCGGTCGCGGCGCAGCATCGCCTTGGTCCCGGCCAGCGCGTTCGGCTCGCAGAGCCGCAACAGGCCCGTGTAGCGAGCGACCTCGGCGTCCACGTCGGACACGACCGAGTTCAGCAGGCCGATTTCCCGCGCCCGCGCCGCGCCGAAGGTCTCAGCGGTGAGGCACAGCTCCAGGGCGGCGCGGGGGAGCAGCCGGGGCAGCAGCGGCACCGAGATCACCGCCGGCACCAGGCCGAGCCGGACCTCGGTGAACGCGAAGTCCGCGTGCTCGGCCGCCACCGCCAGGTCACAGGCGGCGATCAGCCCGATGCCGCCCGCCCGGGCCTTGCCGTCCACCCGCGCGATCACCGGCTTGGCGAATTCCCACACCCGCTGCAGCAGCGCGGGAAACGCGACGATCGGCTGGTCCTCGGCCGGCACGTCCGTCACCATCGTGAGATCCATCCCGGACGAGAAAATCGGGCCGGTGTGGCTGAGCACCACGGTGCGCACCGCCGGATCGGACTCCGCCGTGTCGAGGTGCCGCCGGAACGCCGCGAGCAAGTCCGCCGAGAAGGCGTTGCGCCGCGCGGGGGCGTCCAGGGTGAGGGTCGCGACCGGTCCGGTGACGTCGTAGCGAACGGTGCTCATGGAACGGCAGGCTCCTCAGGACGGGCTGGTCGGTGAGCAGATTTTGTCACTAACCGGCGGGTCGGTTGCGGACCGGCCCCGCGCGCGCTCGACACTGGGTACATGCCCTCCGCTCTGCCCCTCGGTGACCCTGCGCCCTCGCACGGCCGGTTGCCGGAATCCTCGCTGCTCAGCCTGCCCCGGCAGCAGCTCGGCTTCTACGTGCACGTGCCGTTCTGCGCCAGCCGCTGCGGGTACTGCGACTTCAACACCTACACCGCCGAGGAGTTGGGCAACGGGGTCAGCCGCGGCACCTACGCCGACACCCTGATGTCGGAGATCCGGCTCGCCCGCTCGATCCTGCCGGCCAGCGCCCCGCCCGTGTCCACGGTGTTCTTCGGCGGCGGCACCCCGTCTCTGCTGCCCGCCGAGCACCTGGGCCTGGTCCTGAACGAGATCGGGACGGAGTTCGGCCTGGCCCCCGATGCCGAGGTGACCACCGAGGCCAACCCGGAATCCGTCACGCCCGCGTACCTAACCACCCTGCGCAGGGCCGGTTTCACCCGCATCTCGCTGGGCATGCAGTCCGCCGTCGGGCACGTGCTCGCCGTGCTCGACCGCAAGCACCAGCCCAACCGTGCCGTTGAGGCGGTGGCCGAGGCGCGGGCGGCCGGCTTCGAGCACGTGAACCTGGACCTGATCTACGGAACGCCCGGCGAGACCGACGCCGACTGGCAGGCCTCCCTCGACGCCGCTCTCGGCTCGGGTGCGGACCACCTCAGCGCGTACGCCCTGATCGTCGAGGACGGCACGGCGCTGGCTCGCAAGGTGGCGTCCGGTGCGATCCCGGCCCCGGACGACGACGTGCTCGCCGACCGCTACCTGCAGGCCGACGACACCCTGTCGGCGAACGGCTTCAGCTGGTACGAGGTGTCGAACTGGGCCCGAACGGAGTCGGCCCGGTCGGCGCACAACCGGCTGTACTGGTCCGGGGCGAACTGGTGGGGCGCAGGGCCGGGGGCGCACAGCCACATCGGCGGAACCCGGTGGTGGAACGTCAAGCACCCGTCCCGCTACGCCGCGGCGTTGGACTCCGGCCGCAGCCCGGCGGCCGGCCGGGAACGCCTGGACGACCGTGCCCAGCTCACCGAGCGGCTGATGCTCGAGGTGCGGATGTCCGACGGGCTCGACCTGAGCACGCTGCCTGAGGCGGCGAGCCAGCACGCCCGCCAGTGCGCCACCTGGGGCCTGGCCGATCGGGATGCGGTGGGCAGCGGCCGGTTGGTGCTGACCCAGCGCGGCCGGCTGCTCGCCGACGCCGTGGTGCGCGACCTACTCCACGCGGTCAGCTAGAAGACACAGTCAGCTAGCGCTTCGGCCGGAGCTCGTCGAGATCCAGCACCCGCACGTGCAGCGTGTGCCGCTGCTGCAGTGCCGCCCGGACCGCGCGGTGCAGGCCGTCCTCGAGATACAGCTCGCCGTCCCACTGCACCGCGTGCGGGAACAGGTCGCCGTAGAAGGTGGAATCCTCGTCCAGCAGCTTGTCCAGGGCAAGCTCTCGCTTGGTGGTGATGAGCTCGTCCAGGCGCACCGATCGAGGCGGCACATTGGCCCAGTCCCGGGTGGAGAACGCGTGGTCGGGATAGGGCTTCGCCCCCTGTACCGCCTTGAAGATCATCGACACCCCCCGAACCATCTCGACCTGACAGGCCGGCGCCGAAAATCAAGCGCCGCGGAATTGTCTTGCCGTGAAACCTTAACCGTTCAGTCCACCGCAATAGTCAGGATCGTGCTCGGTGGCGGGCGCCTGAGCGCAGTTTCGGCGGGTCCGGCCATGACTCGCCGACTAAGCTGGGTGCCACGGCAGGTGAAGGGAGGCGATCGGATGAATGTGGAGGACCGCAAGCTCGCGGTGTTGCGCGCGATCGTCGAGGACTTCATCGCCACCAACGAGCCGGTGGGCAGCAAGGCCATCGTCGACCGGCACAACCTCGGTGTCTCGCCGGCGACTATCCGCAACGACATGGCGGCCCTGGAGGACGAGGGCCTGATCCACCAGCCGCACACCTCGGCGGGTCGGGTGCCGACCGACGCCGGTTACCGGCTGTTCGTGGACCGGTTGACCTCGCTTAAACCACTGTCCCAGGCCGAACGCCGTGCCATCGAGAAGTTCCTCGACAACGCCGTCGACCTCGACGGGGTACTGCGGAACGCCGTACGGGCGCTGGCGCAGCTGACCCGCAACGTCGCCGTGGTGCAGTACCCGTCACTGTCCCGTTCGCGGGTCCGCCACCTGGAGACGGTGCTGCTCAGCCCGTCTCGGCTGATGGTGGTACTGATCACCGACACCGGCCGGGTGGAGCAGCGCGTCGTGGAACTGCCCGGTGCGGTCGAGCCGGACGACGTCGCGGACCTGCGTACCACGCTCAACGGAAAGCTCAAGGACCAGCGGCTCGCCGACGCCCCCGAGATCATCGCCGACCTGCCCAGCACGGTGCCCGGACACCTGAGCTCGCTGGTAAGCATCCTCACCACGGTGCTGCTGGAGGCGCTGGTCGAGCACCCGTCCGAGCGGGTCGTGCTGGCGGGCTCGGCCAACCTCACCGAGCACTCCCTCGACTTTCCCGCGATCCGGCCGGTCCTGGAGGCGTTGGAAGAGCAGGTCGTGCTGCTGCGGCTGCTGGAGCAGCAATCGACCGCCTCGGGCCAGCTGCTGGTGCGGATCGGCAACGAGAACAGTTACGAGGGCCTGCACACCGCCTCGGTGGTGTCGGTCGGCTATGGCGCCAGCGGGATCTCACTCGGCGGCGTCGGCGTGCTCGGACCACGCCGGATGGACTACGCCCACACGATGGCGAGGGTCGCCGCGGTGGCCCGGTATGTCGGCGATCTGCTCGCCGAGGGCTGAGCCGGGTCCGCGCCTTACGTACACTCATCAGCAGAGTTGGCACTCGGGTCTGCTGAGTGCCAGTAGAGACTTGGGGTGAGTGCACCGGTGGCAGGTACGGTCCGGGATTACTACGGCGTTCTCGAGGTCAGAAGCGACGCGACGGCAGAAGAGATCAAGCGGGCGTACCGCAAGCTCGCGCGAGAACTGCACCCGGACGTGAACCAAGATCCGCAAGCGCAGAACCGGTTCAAGGACGTCACAGCGGCCTACGAGGTGCTGTCGGACCCCGAGAAGCGCCGGATCGTCGACCTCGGCGGTGACCCGCTCGCGTCCGGCGGCGGCGGCGGTGGTGGCACGCAGTTCAACGGCTTCGGCGGGTTCAGCGACATCTTCGAGACCTTCTTCGGCGGCAACGGGGCGCGTGGCCCCCGCAGCCGGGTGCGCCAGGGAGCGGACGCGCTGCTGCGGCTGGAACTTACGTTGGACGAGATGGCGTTCGGCGTCCAGAAGGACATCGCGGTCGAGACGGCCGTGCTGTGCCAAACCTGCCACGGCGACGGCTGCGCCCCCGGTACGAAGCCGCGGATCTGTGACACCTGCGCCGGCCGTGGCGAGGTCCAGTCGATGCAGCGCTCCCTGCTCGGCCCGGTCATGTCCAGCCGTCCCTGCCCGGCCTGTGGTGGCACCGGCCAGCAGATCCCGTCGCCCTGCCCGAACTGCTCGGGCGAGGGCCGGGTGCGCGCCCGCCGCACCATCTCGATCGAGGTGCCCGGCGGCATCGAGGACGGCATGCGGATCAGGATGTCGGGCCAAGGCGAGGTCGGCTCCGGCGGCGGCCCGGCCGGTGATCTCTACATCGAGGTCACCGAGCAGCCGCACCACACCTTCACCCGCGAGGGCTCGGACCTGCACTGCACGCTGACCGTGCCGATGACGGCGGCCGCGCTCGGCGCGGAGCTGGAGCTGGACACCCTGGACTCGCGCGAGAAGGTCGAGATCCGCCCCGGCACCCAGTCCGGCTCGGTGCTCACCCTGCGTGGAAAGGGCGTGCCCCGCCTGCGCAGCGCCGCCCGCGGGGACCTGCACGTGCACGTCGAGGTGCAGACGCCCACCAAGCTGGACGACTCGCAGACCAAGCTGCTGCGGCAGCTGGCCGAGCTCCGCAACGAAGAGGTCAGCGTCACGGGTAACCACCGCGGCCTGTTCTCCAAGGTCCGCGACGCGTTCGGTCCCCGGTAACAGCGCCGACCAGCGTTGACGCCGCCGCTGTTCCTGGTGCCCGACCTGGGCACCGGCAGTACCATCGTGCTCACCGGCACGGAGGCTCACCATGCTGCGACCGTCAAGCGACTGGCGGTGGGTGAGCAGGTGCTGCTCGCGGACGGCCGGGGTGGCCTGGCCGAGGTCGTCATCGCCTCGGTGGCCCGCGACCGGGTGGTGTGCGAAGTGAGATCGCGCACCGAGACCGCTCCTGCCGAGCCGAGGTTCGTGGTGGTGCAGGCGCTACCCAAAGGCGAGCGGGCCGAGCTGGCGGTCGAGATCCTCACCGAGCTGGGCGTGGACGAGATCGTGCCGTGGTCGGCGTCGCGCTCGGTCAGCCTGTGGAAGGGCGAGAAGGCCGGACGGGGCGTGGCCAAGTGGCAGCGGACCGCGTGGGAGGCCGCCAAGCAGAGCCGCCGTCCCCGGGTGCCGATGGTCGCCGAGCTGGCCGGCAGTCCACAGATCGAACGCAGGATAGCTGCCGCGGACCTGGCCGTCGTGCTGCACGAGGATGCCACCGAATCGCTGGCCGGTGTCCAGGCGCCGGCCTCCGGCGAGGTGCTGCTGGTGGTGGGTCCTGAGGGCGGCGTGTCAGCCGAGGAACTCGGCCGCTTCGTCGCGGCGGGGGCTCGTCCGGTGCGGCTGGGCTCTGAGGTGCTGCGGACGTCGACGGCGGGTGCGGCGGCGCTGGCGGTGCTCTCGGTGGCTGTCGGACGGTGGCGCTAACGTGGGCGCCATGGCTGAGAACTGCTTGTTCTGCGGGATCGTCTCGGGAGACGTCCCGGCGACGGTGGTGCATGACAGCGACGGGGCACTCGCCTTCGCCGATGTCACGCCGAAGGCACCCACGCATGTGCTCGTGATCCCCAAGAAGCACCTGACCGACATCGGCGACCTGGCCTCTGACCCCGAGGCCGCGGCGGCGGTCGTGGCAGGAATCTCGGCCGTGGCCCGGGAATTGAAACTGGAGTCCTACCGCACGGTGTTCAACACCGGTCCGGGTGCGGGTCAGACGGTCTTTCATGTGCACGCCCACGTGCTGGCCGGCCGCGACCTGGGGTGGCCACCCGGCTGAGCATGGCCGCCGCGCCGGGCCGCAAAACGGACTACGGCATTGCCGGCGGCGCGGGTAAACTAGTGAACATCAGACTGAGTATCGGACTAGGCACCTCATCCAAGGAAGCAGCGCACCGCACTTGTCGGAACCGACAGCAGCACGGCAACAACATCAGCGCCTCAAGACGTCGTTCGTCGTGCCGGGTGACCTGGCGATGGTCGGCCTGCTCGGACCGCGTGACG
The DNA here is from genome assembly GCF_031845305.1 of Jatrophihabitans lederbergiae. Lineage (NCBI taxonomy): Bacteria > Bacillati > Actinomycetota > Actinomycetes > Jatrophihabitantales > Jatrophihabitantaceae > Jatrophihabitans > Jatrophihabitans lederbergiae. The sequence continues at coordinate 78,332 of NZ_JAVREH010000003.1, forward strand.
AGCTGTTGCGGCTCATGGAAGCCCGGCTCAATTCAGAGATCCACGTCCGCGGCAACGAGATCACCATCACCGGCGGAGCCGGTGACAATGCCCTCGCCGTACGGCTTTTCGAGGAGTTGGTCCAGCTCATGCAATCCGGCCACAACCTCAACGCCGACTCGGTCGGACGCAGCCTCGGCATCCTGCAGGCCGACACCGAGCAGCGGCCCGCCGAGGTGCTCAGCCTCAACATCCTGTCCCGCCGCGGTAAGAACATCCGGCCGAAGACCGTCAACCAGAAGCGCTATGTCGACGCCATCGACGAGCACACGATCGTTTTCGGGATCGGGCCGGCGGGTACCGGCAAGACCTACCTCGCCGTCGCCAAGGCCGTGCAGGCGCTGCAGGCCAAGCAGGTGAACCGCATCATCCTGACCCGCCCGGCCGTCGAGGCCGGTGAGCGGCTCGGGTTCCTGCCCGGCACGCTCAACGACAAGATCGACCCGTACCTGCGGCCGTTGATGGACGCGCTGCACGACATGCTGGACCCCGAGTCGGTGCCCCGGCTGCTGCAGGCAGGCACCATCGAGGTCGCGCCACTGGCCTACATGCGCGGCCGGACGCTCAACGACGCCTTCGTGATCCTGGACGAGGCGCAGAACACGACGCCCGAGCAGATGAAGATGTTCCTGACCCGGCTGGGTTTCGGCTCCAGGATCGTGGTCACCGGTGACATCACCCAGGTGGACCTGCCCAACGGCTCCAAGTCGGGTCTCCGGGTCGTCCGCGACATCCTCGGATCGGTCGAGGACATCAGCTTCGCCTACCTGGACGCCCAGGATGTGGTCCGGCACCGGTTGGTCGGCGACATCGTCGAGGCGTACTCCAAGTACGACGACGCGAGCTAGCCCCGGATGCCGAGTTCAGAGATGCCCGCTCGCGCGAAGAGCCGGCATCGTGGCGAGCGCCATCATCGGTTTGCCGCATGAGCATCGAAGTCAATAACGAGTCCGGCGTAGCGGTCGACGAGCGGGCGATCAGTTCGGTGGCGCGGCACGTCCTCGATGCGCTCGGCATCAACCCCCTCGCCGAGCTGTCGATCCTGGTGGTCGACGTGGCGGCCATGACCACGCTGCACAAGCAGTGGATGGACCTCGACGGCCCCACCGACGTGATGTCCTTTCCGATGGACACCCTGGATGACAAGCCCGGCATCGAGGTCGACCCGGGGCCGGCCCTGCTGGGCGACGTGATCCTGTGTCCGGAGGTCGCGGCGCAGCAGGCCGAGGCGGCCGGGCACCCGACCGACGCCGAGCTATTCCTGCTGACCACCCATGGCGTCCTGCACCTGCTGGGCTACGACCACGGCGACCCGGACGAGGAGCGCGAGATGTTCGAACTGCAGTCCCGGCTCGTGTCCGAGTGGGCCGAGCAGCACGGACGCGGCCCCATCCGCACGCCGTTGCCCGGCACCGCCGGCGAGAAGCGGTCGTAGGCCGCCGCCGATGAGTTCCACCGATGTGATCTTGCTGGTTGCGGCCATCCTGCTGGTCCCCACGGCCGGCGCGCTGGCCGCCGTCGACGCCGCACTGGCACGGGTGTCGGTCGCCCGCGTCGAGGAGTTCGTGCGCGAGGGCAGGCGCGGTGCCGAGTCGCTGTCCAAGGTGCTGGCCGATCGGGCGAGGCACACCAACCTGCTGCTGCTCCTGCGGGTCGCCGCCGAGCTCACCGCGACGGTGTTCGTCACGATCGTCGCGACCTCGCGGTGGAGCAACGACTGGCCCGTCGTGCTGGCAACCGTGCTGGTCATGGTCGTGGTGTCCTACGTCCTGATCGGCGTGGGGCCCCGGACCATCGGCCGGCAGCAGCCCTACCCGGTCGCGTTGGCAGGGGCCGCTCCGGTCCTGCTGCTCAGCCGGATCTTCGGGCCGCTGGCCTCGCTGCTGATCCTGATCGGCAACTCCATCACGCCGGGCAGGGGCTTCCGCGAGGGCCCGTTCTCCTCCGAAGTCGAGATCCGCGAGCTGGTCGATCTCGCCGAGTCGCGCGGAGTCGTGGAGCATGGCGAGCGCCAGATGATCCAGTCGGTGTTCGACCTCGGCGACACCATCGCCCGCGAGGTGATGGTGCCGCGTACCGACGTGGTCTGGATCGAGAGCACCAAGACGGTGCCGCAGGCCCTCGCGCTGGCGCTCCGTTCCGGCTTCAGCCGCATTCCGGTGGTCGCCGACAACGTCGATGACATCGTCGGGCTGGTGTATCTCAAGGACCTCGTGCGACGCGGGCAGGACGCTGAGCGTGCCCGGCAGACCAAGTTGGACGAGGTGATGCGCCCGGCGACCTTCGTTCCCGAGTCCAAGCCGGTGGACGAGCTGCTGCGCGAGATGCAGGTGCATCGCTCGCACCTGGCCGTGGTCATCGACGAGTACGGCGGCACCGCCGGGTTGATCACCATCGAGGACATCCTCGAAGAGATCGTCGGCGAGATCCACGACGAGTACGACGTCGAGCGGCCACTGATCGAGAACCTCGAGGACGGTTCCGTCCGGCTCACCGCCCGGCTGCCCGTCGAGGACCTCGGTGAGCTGTTCGATGTCGAGCTGCCCCGCGGCGACGATGTCGAGACCGTCGGTGGCCTGATGGCACAGCTGCTCGGCAGGGTGCCCATCGCTGGTTCGTCGGTGAACGCGTACGGCCTGGAGCTGACAGCCGAGAGCATCAGCGGTCGGCGGAACCAGATCGACACCGTGCTTGCCAGAAAACTGCCCGATCCCGATCCGGACGAGGATGCCCATGCCTGACACCGCACCGAACGCCCGGTCCGCTGCCGCTGCCGCTGCCCAGCCTGCCTTCGACGCCGAGGACGCCAAGCTCGTCACGCTCGCGCGCGCCACCCGAGCCCGGACCGGGGCGGCGCAGGGCGCGGCGGTGCGCGACACCGACGGCCGGACGTACGCGGCGGCCACCGTCAGCCTGGCCTCGCTGCGGTTGAGCGCCCTGCAGGTGGCTGTCGCGATGGCGGTCTCGTCCGGAGCCCCTGGACTCGAGGCTGCCGTGGTGCTCGCGGCGGAGCCAGCAGACCCGGACGGGGAGGCGGCGGTGGCCGATGTGGCACCGGCAGCCCCGGTGTACTTCGTCGACCTCGCAGGCAGCCCGCACGCCTGACCCGACTCAGCCGCCGGGGCCGTCTCAGCCAGCGCGCCCATCCTCAGCCGCGAGTGGCTCCGCGCTACCGCCAGGGCGGCAGCACCGGCAGGGCACCGTCGCTCGTGGACAGCGCGGTGCCCGGGCCACGTCCGGTCAGCCAGCGCAGTGCCGCCGGGAGGGTGCCGTACACCGTCGTCCTGGCTGTGGCTGTGTCCGGGCCGAACCGCAGCTGACGGTCCATGTCGGTGAGAACCAGGGCGAAGGCCTGCTCCTCGCCGACCGGCAGCCGGTCGTGCGTGCGTTGCAGGCCGAGTTCCAGAACCGCCGCGGGCATGTCCGCGAAGTCGTGGCCCAGACCGAGATCGACGTGGTGGAACTCCACCTCGAACAGGCGTCCGGCGATCAGGTGGAAGGCCTGCTCCGGCTCGATCCCCGGCCGGCGCTGGACGGAGGGCCTGCCACGCCGGATCGGGCAGCTCGTGCGCGGCCTCGGCCCACCGCCGCGCTGAGGCACGGACGTCCTCGGCCAGCTCGCCGGCAGGGCGGCCGGCGCCGGCCTCGATGTCGGCATCGCGCCCGTCCGGCTCGCGGTACATCGACCTCGGCACGCCGGTGCGGGCCCACCCGAACAGGTTGCGCATCCCATCGCCGCTTCGAGCCACGTGCGAGATGACGTGTCCCCGACTCCACCCCGGTAGGGCCGACGGCTGCCGGGCGGCCTCGTCGGTCAGCCCGTCGAGGGTGATCAGCAGTCGGCCGGTTGCGGCAGTGACCAGGCACAGGTATTCGTCCACGATGCTCGGCATGCCCAGGAGTTTGGCAGACCCATGCGACAGTGCTGGAACGTCACCAGTTGAAGGCGTTCACCCCGCTCAGGGTCCCGACGAACACCGCGTCGCCGTAGAGCAGCGGGGTGGCGAACCGGTTCACCGCGCCCACCGTCATCGTGTATCTGGTGGCGCCGGTCCTGGGGTCCATCACATGCAGCACGCCCGCCGAGGTGTCCAGCGCCCACACCAGCCCGCCGCCGACGACCGGGGATCCGGCGATGTTCGAGGGTGCGTGCCAGAGCACGGTCATCACACCGGTACTGCTGATCTGAACCGCCCGCAGGCCGTCGCTGCACGGCACGTAGACCACGCTGCCGACCACCGCCGCGCCGCCGAACGACCTGCACAGCGCGCGCTGGGACACCTGGCCGCCGATGCCGCCGAGGTGATCGCGCCTGAGTACGTAGGCGTTGCCGGACTTGCCGGCGATGAACACGAAGTCGCCGACGATCGCGGGGCCCTGCGAGCCCAGGTCGAGGTCGTCGCGGTTGTCGGTGCGCCAGGTGCTGGGCGAGAATGAGTCCTGGATCTGCTGGGCTGCGATCTTGAGGACCGAGTCGCTGTAATCATAGGTTCCGGACCCCGCCGTTGCCCCGTTGCCCACCGCGACCAGCAGGCCGCCGCCGGGGTTCTCGACCGCGCCGGGCGTGCTCCAGATGCCGCCCTCGCGCGAGGTCGGGACGGTGAAGTTCCACAGCGCCGCGGTGGTGGGCTTGTCCAGATCCAGCCCGACGACACTGCCGCGGTAGCTGCTGCAGTCGCCTGCCAGCCCGCCGTACGGGACGTATACCCGGCGGCCGCTGACCAGCAGTGCTCCTCGCTGTTGCATCGCCTGTGGCGTGATGCCCGGTACGGACGAGGGCACGTCCACGGTGCGTGACCACTTCACCGCGCCGGTTCCGGGGTTCATTCCGACCGCCACATGCCGGATCGGGTTGTTCAGGATGGTGACCGCGACGAGGGTGTCGGTGGCGCGGTCGAAGGTGGGGGTGCCGGTGATGCCGGTCGGATCGATGTTGCCGCACGGCAGGCTGGAGCCGCTGACCGGGGCGCCGAGGTTGCGCTGCCACACGACCTTGTTGCCCGCCAGTCGGTACACCGAGTTGTGCTCGGTGACGACGATCTTCATGCCGCGGTCGACGGTGATGGGCTGGCCGTACACCGCGCCGTCCAGCGGGATCGACCACACCTGCTTCGGGGCGGTCGTAACCCGCTTGGCGCTGATCGCGTAACCGGAGCGCTTGCCGTCCCCGTGGTACGTCGGCCAGTCGTAGTAGCTGGTGGTGGTGGCTTGAACGGCAGCCGGAGCCTTTCCGAGCACCGGCGCAGCGGCGGCACCTGCGGCTGTCGGCGCCGCGGTGGCGGATGCCACCAGGGTCGACGGAACGGCGGCGGCAAGGACAAGTGAGGCGCACGCAAGGTAGCGATTCAATTGCATAACGTGATATTAACCGGAGGACGCCGAGTCTGCACACCGACAAACATGGGCCTCGAACCCTGGGTCGCGCGCGGGTGGAGTCCTGCCTACTGCGGGCTGGCGTGTTCGAGGCTGCATAGCCTGCGGCGTGATGCCAGGTACGGACGAGGATGGCCCGGTGGTGATCGACCGGACCTGCTTCCGGGCCGCAGTGGCGGATGCCGCCCGAGCCGGCCGGTAGCAGCGGAAGGTGGAATCAGGCGCTCGGCTCAGTCCCGTCTGCCTGCGGCCGGAGGAAGATCGCGACCAGCACGCCGGTTGCCACGCACAATCCCGCGTTGACCCAGATCGCGGTCGTCACGCCGGACAGGACGGTGCGCCCGCTCACCACCGAGGGAATGGATCCGCGCGGTGGCGATCGCGCTCATGATGGGAATGCCCATCGTGATGCCCACTTGCTGACTCATCGTGGCCCATCCGGTGGCCAAACCCTGCTTGTCGTCGGGTAGGCCGGACGTCGCGGTCACCATTAATCCGACGATCGCCATCAGGTTGGCGATTCCGCCGACGAAGGTGGCGATGTGGACGAGATCATGGTAAACACGCCGTTGGCCGGCCTGCAGGACCGGGTGGAGTCCTACCTGCTGCTCGCCGCGGCCTTCGAGAACTCCCGGACGTCCGACCGTCCTCAGTCTGAGGGTGTGTCAGTCTGAAGTGCGTGTCAGCTCGACTGGGCCTCAGGTGAAGCGACGGGTGCCTGAGTGCTCTGGACCAGTGTCGCCCGAGACCGCCTGCTCGGCGTCCTCGTCGTCCAAGGTGACGCCCTCGAGCGGATTGCCGGCGGCGGTTCCAGTCAATTCGGGTGCCGTGCCGGCTTCCGGCGCGTCGGTGGGTGGGGGTCCGCCGTCCGACGCCCGGCTCAGGCCGCTCGACTGGTTGCTCTCGGTGCGTTCGGACTCGGGGTTGTTGTAGGGATCAATGCCGTCATGCGGCTCAACGTTCTCAGTGGACTGGGTCACGGGCTCACGCTACCGCTCGGAGCTTGTGGTGGCGCTCGGCCGCGCGGAGGCAGAAGGGCCTCCGGTCGTGGCAATACGACGAGCTGCATGCCGGGTATTTGCGATTGCCGGACTATTTCGCGGCGGCAGCGATCGTGATCGTCGACGACGATTCCCTCGGGCCCGGCATAGTCGACACGTTCGAGACCATCGCCCAAAGGCCGTCTTGATGGCCTGTCACGGGGTCCTCACCATCAGAACCGACGCGGTCGATGCTCTTCTTGGTGTAGTTGCCCAACGACGACGCTCTACGGTCCAGCGTCGATGCTCGCCGCTATCGAGGACGCGACCGGGCAGGGATGAGTGTGTCACTCGCCGGCGTACCGACGATGGATCGGGACGCGCTGGTCGCTGCGGTGGAACGACATCTGGACCAGGGCATCGTGGTGATTGCGCCGGTTGCCTCGGCCCAGCAGGCAGTCGCCGGCATTCCACCGAGCGTGCTATTTGTCATGATCGATGGTGATCCGGAGCTTGCGGGGCTACTGGGGCGCCGGCCTCGCCGGCCGCCTCAGTGGCTCGGGATTCGCCCGTCCGACTCAAGCCCAGCCGCGACGAAGCCACCGCTCAACCACGCCGGCCTACCCCTTCCCGCGCGCGTATTGCCAGGTGCTGGCCGCCGACCCGAGGTTCGCGGACGAGGTGGCGATCGACGCCACCGAATCGGAACCGGATCTGTGCAAGCCACGTAACGCCTCGGGTCCCGGCACCGCCCCGCGTTACCGGCCCGACGTACCGCCATGCGCACCGGCCGGTCCACGCTTCTCTGGCAGTACGGCGAGTCGGTTGACCGCGACAACTACGCCGACATCGACCAGATCAATCCCCGGACCGCCGGGTTGCTCGCACCCGACGGCGGCGTCACCGTGGGGCCGCGCTAGCTGTGACGTCAAATCGTCCGAATCGGCAGGTACCTTCGCTGAGAAGCGTCGTCTAGTGCTCGGGCGGCGGAATCAGACCTGCGGCTACAGCCGCTTCCCGGTAGGCGCGGGCGAGATCATCCAATGATGAATGGGCATTCAGTCCACTGGGGTTGGGCACGACCCAGAGCTGGGCGCCGGCCAGACGGTCGGGCTGCTGGCCGACGGTGGCCCGCGGCCGACTGAACGCGATCCGGTACGCGGTGATACCGAGCACCGCCACCACTGCCGGCGCGACGCGATCTACCAACTCCACCAGGCGACGAGCGCCGGCTTCGAGCTCCGTAGCGGTCAGCTCGTCGGCCCGGGCGGTCGCCCGGGGCGCGAGGTTGGTGATTCCGACGCCCGCCGCCAGGAGCAACGCTCGGTCCTCGGCCGAATAACCGGCGGCAGCGTCGATAACCCTGTCAACGATGCCTGCGCGATACAGCGCGGGATAGAACCGATTACCCCGGCGTGCGAAATGCGCCTGAACGGCTGCGGTCCACAAACCAGGGTTGATACCGACGAACAACAGCTGCGTTCGTTCGCCGAGCAGATCAGGCACCGTGGCGTCGCGATAGGAATCCAGCTGCGTCCGGGTGAAGCTCACCGCCGCAGCATAGAAGAGATCGCGCACGGCATCACCGGCGTCCGCAGCAGGACGGCTGACGGTGTCAGCCGATCAGTGACTCGAGCCGCGCGTAGGAGCTCTCCATGCCGTCGGTCATGCCGGTGGCAAGAGCGGTGTCTCGGACTGTGGCATCGGGATAGGTGATGAGCACGGACACCAGCGTGCCGCCCTCGACCGGGGTGAGGGTGAGTTCGTTGGTGGTCGACGGGCCATCGGTGCCAATCATGGTCTCAGTGGTCACGCTTCGGTGTGGCGGCAGGGACTCCAGCAGCGTTCCAGTGAAACTGAACCTTCCTTCGCCGTCGAGCTTTTCCCATTCATAGCGATAGGTCTGCCCCACCTCGGTAGCGACCTCGCACACCGGCATCGTCCAGCCGTCGGGCCCGAGCAGCCACTGCCGCAGCAGTGCCGGCTCCTGGTGTGCCTGCCACACCGCGTCCGGGTCGCCGCGGACGACCCGGCTGATGCGCACCTGGGTGTCGCTGAGAACCTGGGTCGTCGTCCCGTCGCCGGCTGCGAACGCGGCGAGATCGGCGAGGACGGCGTCCATCTGACCCATTGCCTCGGTCATGCCTTGTTCCATGCCCATGCTGAGCAACTTCTCCAACTCGTCGACCGAGTTGAAGCGGGTCGTGGTGGACACCCGGGAGCCATTCGGCGTTGCATCAAAGGCAAAGATCATCCGCATCGAGGGCATCTGGGGGTTCGCCGTGCCGTCCGGGTTCGCGAACCCGTTTCGCACTTCGAAGCTCTTGAGCTCGTCGACGGCGACCCATTCCCAGTAGCCGCGCGAGACGTCGCCATCCGGGCCGGTCATCGCGTACTCGCTGCGACCGCCGACGTAGCCGTCGTGGCGGGTGAACACGGCAGGGTAGGTGGGCGGCCCCCAGAAGCGCTCGAGCATCCGCGGGTCGAGGTAGGCGTCCCAGAGTCGGCGCGGCGTGACGGTGAAGTCGGCGACCACGGTCATGGTGAGCGACTCGGCATCCTTGGTGACGGAGGTGATGGGCATCGTTGGCTCCTGTCTTGTTGTGGCTGTTACTGCGGCTCGGCGAGCAGCGCGTCCAGTCGCTCGACGCGGGCGCGCCAAATTTGTTCATAGGAATCCAGCAGCGCCTGGGCCCGCCGGATCACGTCGGGGTTGCCGCGGACGATCCGCTCACGGCCATGCGGCTGCTTTTTCACCAGCCCGGCTCCCTCCAACACCGCGACATGCTTCTGCACGGCGGCGAAGGACATGTCGTAGGACGCGGCCAGTTCGGAGACCGTCGCCTCACCGGCCAACGTCCGCCGCACGATGTCGCGCCGCGTCGCATCTGCCAAGGCCCGAAAGATCCGGTCGACCTCGGCTTCGCTCAGTGCATCTTGTACAACCATTTGGTTGTATGGTGGCACTCGGCGGAACGCTCGTCAACCCCCTTCCACTCAACTTCCAGTGAGAAGCGACAGGAGCTCCATCGTGGTGCAGGCGTTCTATCACCCTTGACGGCGTCGTCCAGGCGCGCGGCGGCCCGGACGAGGATCGCGAAGGCGGCTTCGAGCACGGCGGCTGGGCGATGGACTACGACGCGGCCGCGGCGGACCAGCCCGACGGGGACGGCGTCGACCACATCGTTGAGGAGTGGGAGAGCAGAACCGAGGCGCTGCTGCTCGGTCGCAGAACGTACGAGATCTTCGCCGGCTCGTGGGGCGTGTGGGACGAGAACGCACCGGGTTGGCAGGGGAGCTGACCAGAAGGTACAACCGCATCCCCAAGTACGTTGCCTCGCGCACGCTGACTGAGGTCGGCTGGCAGAACTCGCAGCTCCTCGGGCCTGACGTTCCCGCTGCGGTCACGAAGCTGCGTGCGGCGCCGCGCGGCGAGATCCGGGTGTGGGGCAGTACCAAACTGATCCGGACAGAGCGCAGCTGGCGTCCCAGCTGTGCTTCGACTTCACCAACTACCGGCTGGGAATAGTCTTCGTCGCAGAGGCCACACGCCCCGACCAGCGAAGAGGGAACGACGCTCAAAATGGAAGGAACCGGCAGCCCGCGAGCGCTAGCGCCGCCCGGCGACGCCTCACCTGGACGGAACATGACTCTGGTCCCCGGGTTCCCGGGGGGGCCCGAGGTCTGTGCGCCGCCAGGGACTCGAACCCCGAACCCGCTGATTAAGAGTCAGCTGCTCTGCCAGTTGAGCTAGCGGCGCCTGTTCAGTTGCTGCGCCCGGTCTTGCTGAGCACGAGTCGAAACCTTACCAGACCGGCGACCCTAGCCCAGACAACCGGGTGTCGGCGTTGACCCCCCTTCCGGCACTGTGGTTGGGTTGGGCGTTACGACGGCAGTGAAGGAAGTCCGGTGCGAATCCGGCGCGGTCCCGCCACTGTTACCGAGGAGCAAGCCCCGACACACCACGGCCGCAAGGCTGGAAGGTGGGGTGAGCGACGCGCCGCCCAGCGGCCAGAATCGGGAGCCAGGATACTTCGGCCGTCGGCAGTGGCCCCAGGGCGTGGATACCCGACGGAGGTAGTGGAATGACCGTGCATGAACCCGGCAGTCGAACGTCGCACGCGCGATCGCTGACCCGCCACTAGATGTCGCGGTTACCTGTCGCGGCCGGCCTGCTGCTCGGCGTCCTCGCCGATGAGCTGTTCGCCGATCCCGCCCGCGCCCATCCGGTGGCTGCCTTCGGCTCGTTCGCCTCCGCGCTCGAGCGGAACCTGTATGCCGACAGCCGCCTCAACGGCACCGTCTTCACCGCGCTCTGCGTGCTGCCGCTCACCGCCGCCGCGGCCGCGGCCGAACGCCGACTGCGCCACCATCCTGCCGTCCGTACGCTCGCCATCGCCACGGCCACCTGGGCAGTCGTCGGCGGCGCTAGCCTGCGGCGCATCGGCTCCAGCCTCGCGCGTCACCTGGACGATGGGAACACCGAGGCGGCGCGGGCGCTCGTGCCCAGCCTGTGCGGCCGAGACCCCCACCAGCTCGACGAGGCCGGAATGGCGCGGGCCACGGTCGAGTCGATCGCCGAGAACACCTCCGACTCCGTCGTGGCGCCGCTGTTCTGGGGAGCGGTCGCCGGCTTGCCCGGCCTGCTCGGTTACCGCGCGGTCAACACCCTGGACGCCATGGTCGGCCACCGCTCGCCCCGCTACGCCCGCTTCGGTACCGCCGCTGCGCGCCTGGACGACCTGCTCAACCTCGCCCCGGCCCGGCTTTCAGCACTGCTCACCCTGGCCGGCGCGCGCACAGTCCATGGCTCGGCACGTGGCGGCTGGAGTGCGTGGCGAGCCGACGCCAGCCGGCACCCCAGCCCGAACGCCGGTCACTGCGAGGCCGCGATGGCGGGCGTGCTCGGCGTTCGGCTGGGTGGCCGCACCGCCTACCGCAGCCATGTCGAGGAGCGCCCGACGCTCGGTTTCGGCCGCGAGCCGGACCCGCAAGACATCGGCAACGCCGTCCGGCTCAGCCATGTCGTGCAGAGCGCGGCGGTGGCCGTGCTGGCCGCGGCGCTCGTGCTGACACGGGCACGTCGGTGAAGGGCTCGCTGCTGGTTGCCGGTGCCAGCTCGGACGCCGGCAAGAGCCTGCTCACCGCCGGTATCTGCCGCTGGCTGGCGCGCGAGGGAGTGTCCGTCGCACCGTTCAAGGCCCAGAACATGTCGAACAACTCCGCGGTCACGGCCGACGGTGGCGAGATCGGCCGGGCGCAGGCCCTGCAGGCGCGGGCGTGCGGCATTGAGGCGTCGGTGCTGATGAATCCGGTGCTGCTCAAGCCGGGCAGCGACCGGCAATCCCACGTCCTGCTGCACGGCAAGCCCTACACCCAGGCCAGCGCTCTGGGCTACCGCGAGCTCAAAACGGCGCTGCGCGAGCAGGTGCTGGCGAGCTACGACACGCTCCGCGGGCAGTACGACGTGGTGGTGTGTGAGGGCGCCGGCAGCCCGGCCGAGATCAACCTGCGCGCGGGCGACCTCGCCAACATGTGGTTGGCGGATCAGCGGAACCTGCCCACCCTGGTGGTCGGTGACGTCGACCGCGGCGGCCTGTTCGCCGCGCTCTACGGCACCCTCGCGCTGCTCGACGACCGGGACCAGTCGCTGGTGGCCGGCTTCGTCGTCAACAAGTTCCGGGGGGACGACCGGCTGCTCGCGCCGGGGCTGGACATGCTGTGCGAGCTGACCGGGCGCCCCGTGCTGGGTGTGCTGCCGTGGCTGCCGGACCTGGATCTGGACGCCGAGGACTCGCTGTCGCTGCCCTGGGCCATCGATGGTGGCAAGCCGGTAGGCGCCGACGTCCTGCGGGTGGCCGCGATCAGGCTGCCCCGGACGTCCAACTCCACCGACGTCGACGCCCTCGGGCGCGAGCCGGGTGTGCTGGTGCACTGGACGACCTCGCCGGCCGACGTGGCCGAGGCCGACCTCGCGGTGCTGCCGGGCAGCCGCGCGACGGTGAGCGACCTGGCGTGGCTGCGTGAGCAGGGGCTGGACCAGGCGCTGTTGCGACGTGGGGTGCTCGGCCGTCCGGTGCTCGGCATCTGCGGCGGCTACCAGATGCTCGCCGGGACGATCACCGACGAGGTGGAATCCGGGGCGGGTACCGTGCCCGGTCTGGGGATGCTGCCGGTGGCGGTGCGGTTCCAGGCGGACAAGGTGCTCGGTCGCCCGACCGGAAACGCCTTCGGTGAGCCGGTCAGCACCGCGTACGAGATCCACCACGGCATCGCAACGCTCACCGCAACCGGGCAGGCCGAACCCTTCCTGGACGGCTACCACAGCGGTGCCGTTTGGGGCACCACCTGGCACGGCGCCTTCGACAGCGACGGTTTCCGCAGGGCGTTCCTGACCCAGGCGGCCTCCGCGGCGGGACGCGACTTCACCGTCGCGCCCGACACCGAGGTCGCCGCCGTCACGGAACAGCAGCTCGACCGGCTCGGCGACGCGGTCTGCCAGCACCTGGACACCGAGGCTCTGACGCGCCTGATCACGTCCGGCGCCCCGCCGGGACTGCCGCGGATTGCCACCCCACTGACCATGCCGAAGCCGATACAGACCACAACACAGCAGCCAGGAGAGCGCACCTCATGACCATCCCCCAGGACCTCAAGGGGTACCCGTTCTCGGCCGTCCTCGGCGCGGACGACATGCGGCTCGCCCTGCTGTTGAACGCGGTGTCCCCGGCGATCGGCGGCGTGCTGGTGCGGGGCGAGAAGGGGACCGCCAAGTCGACAGCAGTCCGCGGGCTGGCCGCGCTGCTCCCTGACCTCGCGGTGGTCGAGGGCTGCCGGTTCGGCTGTGATCCGGCCGCGCCGCAGTCGAACTGCCCGGACGGGCCGCACCTCGACCCGAAGGCCGTCGTCGTACCCGCCCGGCTGGTGGAACTGCCGGTCGGCGCGTCCGAGGACCGGGTGGTCGGCTCGCTGGACCTGGAAAAGGCGCTGTCCCACGGCACCCGCGCGTTCGAGCCCGGCCTGCTCGCCGGTGCGCATCGCGGAATCCTCTATGTCGACGAGGTGAACCTGCTGGCCGACCACCTGGTGGACGTCCTGCTGGATGCCTCGGCGATGGGCCGCAACCACGTCGAGCGGGATGCCGTGTCGGTCAGCCACCCGGCGCGGTTCGTCCTTATCGGCTCGATGAATCCCGAGGAGGGCGAGCTCCGCCCGCAGCTGCTGGACCGCTTCGGGCTGACCGTGGACGTGGCCGCCAGCCGGGACCCGGAGGTGCGCGTCGAGGTGGTCCGGCGACGACTGGACGCTGACGCCGACCCGGCCGACTTCGCCGAGCGCTGGGCCGCCGCCGAAGCCGACCTTGCCCAGCAGATCGTCCGTGCCCGGGAACTGCTGGGACAGGTCGTGCTGACGGACGCGGCGCTGCGCCAGATCGCCGAGGTGTGTGCGGCGTTCGACGTGGACGGCATGCGTGCCGACATCGTCACCGCCCGCACCGCCGCGGCTCATGCGGCGTGGCACGGGCGTACCCAGGTGACCGAGGAGGACGTCCGGGCCGCTGCTCTGCTGGCGCTGCCGCACCGCCGCCGGCGCAATCCCTTTGACGAGCCCGGCTTGGACACCGAGGCGCTGGATGATGCGCTGGAGCGCTCGCGGCCGGAGGATGAGCCCGAACCCGATCCGGACGGCGGCGGTGAACCACCGTCGGATGATTCCGGGACAGCGGAGTCTGAAACCACGGAACCCGGCACGGGCGACCCAAGCAGCTCGTCAGACACCGGTAAGCCGGACCAGCAGCCGGACGGCCAACCCCGCGCGAGCGGATCCCAGACGGTGGCGACCGGCCGGGCTGGAAAGGCGAAGGTGCTCCGGGGCACCGGCCGGTCCGCGGGAGCCCCGGGCCGCCGGGCCGCCGCGCGTACCGGTAGGGGCCGGGTCGTGCGCGCGCTGCCCACCGGCGCGACGAGCGGCCCGATCCACCTGAGCGCCACCGTGACCGCGGCCGCGCCCCAGCAACTGTCACGCGGCCGCGACACCGGCCGGTTACGGTTGGCGCGCCAGGATCTGCGCCGCGCCGAGCAGCACGGCAAAGAGGGGAATCTAGTGCTGTTCGTGGTGGATGCCAGCGGATCGATGGCGGCTCGGACCAGGATGAGTGAGGTCAAGGGCGCGATCCTGTCCCTGTTGCTGGACGCCTACCAGCGCCGCGACAAGGTCGGCCTGATCACGTTCCGCGGGGCCGCGGCTGAACTGGTGCTGCCACCGACCGGTTCGGTGTCCTCGGCGGCCCGCCGGCTCGATGCCCTCGCGACCGGTGGCCGCACCCCGCTGGCGGCTGGTTTGGTCAAAGCCGCACAGGTGATTCGCACCGAGTCGCTGCGGGATTCGGTGCGCCGGCCGCTGATCATCGTCATCACCGATGGTCGCGCCGACACCAAGGCCGCCGCCCGGGCCGGGTTGGGCCTGCGCGGGCAGGACGTGATCATCGTTGACTGCGAGCGCGGCCCGGTGCGGCTGCGGCTGGCCGAGCGGCTGGCCTATGACCTGCACGCGCAGTACCTATCGCTGGGTGACGTCACCAGCGAACCACTCACCGCCATCGTCAGCGATTGGAGGGCAGCCTGATGCCACAGGGCAAACCAGAGACGGTCCCGCAGGACGGCCTCACCACCCGGCAGCGCCGCAACCGGCCGCTGACCATGGTGCACACCGGCCCGATGAAGGGAAAGTCGACTGCCGCGTTCGGCATGGCGTTGCGCGCGTGGAACGCCGGCATGAGCGTCGGGGTGTTCCAGTTCGTGAAGAGTGCCAAGTGGCGGGTCGGCGAGGAGTCGGCGTTCGCCGCGCTGAACACGGTGTACGAGACGACGGGCCAGGGCGCCCCGGTGCGCTGGCACAAGATGGGTGAGGGCTGGTCGTGGATTCAGCGACCTGGTCACGAGGCCGACCACGCCGCGGATGCCCAGGAGGGCTGGCGCCAGATCCAGCGCGATCTCGCCGCCGAAACCTACCGGTTCTACGTCCTGGACGAGTTCACCTATCCGATGAAGTGGGGTTGGGTCGACGTCAACGAGGTCGTGCACACGTTGGAGAACCGGCCGGGCGCGCAGCACGTCGTCATCACGGGACGGGACGCCGCACCGGCGCTGCTCGAACACGCCGACCTGGTGACGGAGATGACGAAGGTCAAACATCCTATGGACGCTGGCCAAAAAGGCCAGCGGGGCATCGAGTGGTGAGCCGCGGGCGGCTACCCCGGGTGGTCATCGCCGCGCCGGCCAGCGGGACCGGCAAGACCATGGTGGCGACCGGCTTGCTGGCTGCCCTGCGCAGGCAGGGGCTGGAGGTGAGCTGCCACAAGATCGGCCCTGACTACATCGACCCCGGCTATCACGCGCTCGCCGCCGGCCGGGTCGGGCGCAACCTCGACGCCTGGCTGGTCGGTGAACAGCGGATCGCTCCGCTGCTGCTGCACGGCGCCCGCACGCCGCGGCAGGCCGACATCGCGGTGATCGAAGGAGTGATGGGCCTGCACGACGGTGCCGTCGGACGGGGTAACTTCGCCTCGACCGCGCACATCGCCAAGCTCACCGGCTCGCCGGTGCTGCTGGTGCTCGACACCACCGCCCAGGGTCGGTCGGCCGCCGCGCTCGTGCTGGGAATGCAGTTGTTCGACAAGGACATTCGCATTGCCGGGGTCATCCTCAACCGGGTTGGCAGCGATCGGCACGAGCGGCTGCTGCGGGACGCGCTGGCCGAGGTGGGCACCCCGGTGGTGGGTGCGATCGGCCGGTCGGACGCCGTGGTCACGCCGTCCAGGCATCTCGGTCTGATTCCGGCGGCCGAGCGGCACGGCGAGGCCGAACGGACCGTCACCGCGCTCGCCGATCTCATCGAGAGCAGTGTCGATCTCGCGGCCGTGCGCGCGGTCGCCGAGTCCGCCCCGGACCTCGACGTCGCACCGTGGAATCCGGTTGACGAGGTCGAATGTGCTGGCAGTGACGTCCCTATCGCGGTTGCGTCCGGCCCGGCATTCACCTTCAGCTACGCCGAGACCAGTGAGCTGCTGACCGCGGCGGGCGCCCTGGTCACACCGTTCGATCCGACCCGGGACGCGGCGCTGCCAGTGGGCACGGCGGGGGTCGTCATCGGCGGCGGCTTTCCCGAGCTGCACGCCGAGGCGCTGTCGGACAATGCATTGTTGCGAGCGGACCTGGCGGAATTCGACGGCCCGATCGCCGCGGAGTGCGCCGGTTTGCTTTACCTGGCAGCCGAACTCGACGGCAAGCCGATGGTCGGCAAGCTCGACGCGCACGCCCGCATGACCCGGCGGCTGACCCTCGGATACCGCGAGGCGATCGCCGAATCGGACTCACCGGTTGCCCGCGCCGGCGAGCGGGTGCATGGGCACGAGTTCCACCGGACAGTCACCGATCCCGGCCACGGCGACGTCGCAGCCTGGCTGTATGCCGGTGAGCATCGCGGCGCCAGGCAGGGTTTCAGCACAGGCCGAATCCACGCCTCGTACCTGCACACGCACTGGGCCGGCCAGCCGTCCGCGGCGCAGCGTTTCGTGCAAGCGTGCCGATGACAACGCGCACGCCCGCGGCAGCCCTGCCGGCGATAGCGGACGGCCCGCTGCTCGTGGCCGGAATCGGTGCGAGCTTCGGGGTGTCCGTCGACGAGCTGCGGTCCCTGCTCGAAGTAGCTCTCGCCGGCGTGGGGCTCACCCCGGCGGCGATCGATGCCTTCGCCACCGTCGAGGCCAAGGCGAACGAAGAGGCCCTGCTGGTACTGGCTCGGGAGTACGACGTGCCGCTGCTGCTCCACCCGGCCGCCAAGCTCAGTCGGGTCGCCGTCCCACATCCCAGCGATCGGGTCGCCGAGGCGGTCGGCACAGCCAGCGTCGCCGAGGCCGCGGCGCTGCTCGGGTCCCCGGACTGGAAGGGGAGGCTCGCCGAACAGTCGGCGGAGCTGCTCGTCGACAAGACCGCGAGCCCGCGGGCGACGGTGGCCATTGCGCGGCACTGGCTGGCCGATCTGCGCCACCACGGTGACGCCGAGCTCGGCCCCGACCTGCTCGACCTCGCCGTCAACGTTGCCCCTGACCCGCTTCCTGACTGGCTTGCCGGCGTGCTCCGCGACGCCTGCGCGAACATGCGGAACTATCCCGATGCCCGATCCGCGACCGCCGCGGTGGCTCGGCGGCACGGCCGGACCGAGGACGAGGTCTTGCTGACGGCCGGCGCCGCAGAGGCGTTCACCCTTATCGCACAGGGAGTTTCTCGTGGCAAGGCCGTCATCGTTCACCCGCAGTTCACCGAGCCCGAGGTCGCCCTGCGGGCAGCCGGCTGGCAGGTGGAGCGGGTCGTGCTGCAGGCGAAGGGCTGGTTCCAGCTGGACCCGGCCACGGTTGCTGACGATGCCACGCTGGTGGTGATCGGTAACCCCACCAACCCGACCGGGGTGCTGCACCCTCGCGAGACGCTGCGCCAGCTGCGCAGGCCCGGCCGCGTTCTCCTGGTGGACGAGGCGTTCATGGATCTGGTTCCGGACGAGCCGCAGAGCTTGGCTGACGACCCGGACCTCGACGGCATCGTCGTGGTGCGGTCGCTGACCAAGACCTGGGGGCTGGCAGGACTGCGGATCGGGTACCTGCTGGGTGACCCGAGCGTGATCACAGCCGCCGCCGCCGTGCAGCCGCACTGGTCGGTGTCCACTCCGGCGCTGGCCGCCGCTGCCGGCTGCATGAGCGTCGAGGGCGTCCGGGAGGGGCACCGGCGTGCGGTGGCGCTGACCGAGCAACGGGGTTGGCTGTCCATCGCGCTGGCCGAGCGTGGCTTCGAGGTAGCGCCCGATCCGGCTGGTCCCTTCGTCCTCACCCGTCATCCCAAGCGGCAGCGGTTGCACGCGGAACTGCGTTCGGCCGGCATTGCGGTGCGCCGCGCGGATACCTTTCCCGGCCTCGGCCCGGGATGGGTACGGATCTCGGTACGGGACGACGCCGCCATGCGGCAACTGCTGACGGCCTTGGACGCTGCCAGTTCAGACGGTGCCAGTTCAGACGGTGCCAGTTCAGACGGTGGTGATCCGGAGTGACCTGGCCGAGGCCCGTGCCTATCATCGGGGATCAATCGGCCGCCTCGGAACGGGCCGGTGACCCGTCCGGCTGGGCGCTGGGCGAGCAGGTGGCGGCTGCGCTGGCGACTGTGCTGGGCGCCCGCCGCGATGTCCGCCGCTACCGTCCCGACCCGGTTCCGGCCGAGCTGCTCGACGCGGTCCTGGGCGCCGGCCATCAGGCGCCGTCGGTGGGGCATTCTCAGCCCTGGCGTTTCATCGTCGTGCGCGAGGCCGCGACTCGGGACCGCGCCGTGCTGCTGTCGGACCGGGAACGACTGCGCCAGGCCGAACAGTTGGAGCCGGACCGGCGGGCGCGGTTACTCGACCTGCAACTCGAGGGCATTCGGGAGGCACCGCTGGGCATCGTGGTGGCCTGCGATCGGCGAGCACCGGCCGCTGGCGTGCTCGGCCGGGCCAGCTTCGGCGATGCCGACCTGTGGAGCTGCGCCTGCGCCATCGAGAACATGTGGCTGACGGCACGCGCGGCCGGCCTCGGCATGGGCTGGGTGACGCTGTTCCAGCCGGCTGACCTGGTTGAGCTGCTGCACCTGCCGCCGGGCGTGGAGACGTTGGGATGGCTCTGCCTGGGCTGGCCGGACGAGCGACCGCCGGAGCCGGGCCTGCAGCGCGCCGGCTGGTCCCAGCGGCTGACGCTCGATGAGGTCGTCATGTCCGAACGCTGGCCGGACGACGACCAGGCCCCACCACCGTCCTATCTGGCCACCGCAGCCCAGGCTGTACCGCCCGCATCCCAGCAAGCACAGCTCGCGGCCCCGACCGCCGGCGCGGTGGTCAGCGCCCGCGACTCCGGCGATCGGCTGCTCACCGCGCCCGGTTCCCTCGGCGTGCTCGACACGATGGTGAACCGGGTGCTGGCCCTCGGCCATGCCGAGCTCACCGGCGGCACGCTGGCCCTGGTGTTCGCCCAGCACCCGGTCACAGCGCTCGGCGTCTCGGCCTATCCCGCCGGCGTGACCACAGATGTGTTGGCGGCGACGCTAGCCGGCGAGGCCCTCGGCGCGGTCACCGCGGCGGCGACGGGGCTGGCCATCCGGTCGGTGTGGGCAAGTGCCCGGTCGGTACAGGGAGATCTTGTTAGGACGGACGCGCTGACGCCGGCCGACACGGCTCGATTGCTGGCCGAGGGGAGTGAACTCGGGCGTTCGCTCGCGGCCGATGGCCTGGTGTGCCTGGGCGAGGTGGCGGTCGGAAACACCACCGTCGCCGCGGCGCTCGCGGGTGTGCTGCTGGGTGTGCCGGCCACGGACGTCGTCGGCTTGGGCGTCGGAGCGGACGCGGCCATGCTGGAGCGCAAGCGCGAGGTGGTTGACACTGCGACCGAGCGGGCCCGGGTCGAGTACGGCCAGGACCTGCGCGAGCCGACTGTGCTGCTGTCCGCGCTCGGCGGTCCCGAATTCGCGATGCTCACCGGCGTCGTGCTCGGCGCGGCGTCGGCGGGTGCGGCGGTCGTTCTCGACGGCCTGGCCACCAGTGTCGCCGCGCTTCTCGCGGTACGGATGCAGCCGGTCGCACAGGCGCACCTGATCGCGGGCCAGCGCAGCCGGGAGCGGGCGCACGGACTGGTGCTCACCGAACTGGGCCTGGAGCCGCTGCTCGACCTGCGGCTGCGCTCCGGCGAGGGCGTCGGGGCGTGTCTTGGGGCGCAGCTGCTACTTGCCGGCCTGCGGATCCGCCGGACCGTCGGCCGGGTTTCCTTCTGAGCCGGCGCCGTCCGTAGCAAACCGCGCCACCGATAAAAAGCAGCCCCCGGGGAAACCGGAGGCTGCAGTGGGGTGAGTGACGGGACTTGAACCCGCGACATCCGCGACCACAACGCGGCGCTCTACCAGCTGAGCTACACCCACCATCGCCCTGCCGATATGCCGTGGCAGATCCGCAGAGCCAGATCAGTTTAGCTGCTCGTCCGGCTAGCTCTCTACCGGGTTGGCAGTCGATTGCGCCTCGGCAACAACGGGCACCCCGCTGCCACCACCGAGCACCGCCTTGGCTGCCGCAGCGGCCTGGTCGCTGTTCGGGCCGGGCGGTGGCACGAAGACGGTGGCCCGGTAGTAGCGCAGCTCGTCGACGCTCTCGTGGATGTCGGCCAGCGCCCGGTGGGCCAGTCCCTTGGGCGGCTGGCCGTAGTACACCCGGCGGTACCAGCGGCGAGTCAGTTCCTTGATCGAGGACACGTCGATCATCCGGTAGTGCAGGTGAGCATCGAGATCGGGCATGTCGCGGATGATGAAACCGCGGTCGGTGGCGATCGAGTTGCCACACAGCGGGGCGGTTCTCGGTTCGGGAACGAAGCGTTTGATGTAGTCGAGAACCTGGCGCTCCGCCTCGCCCAGGGTGACCGTGGATTTGCGGACCAGCTCCGTCAGACCGGACGTCTCGTGCATTTGGCGCACGAACGGAACCATGGTGTCAAGCACGTCGTCGGCGCAGCCGATCACGATGTCCAGGCCCTCGTCCAGCACGTTGAGTTCGCTGTCGGTCACCAGCACGGCGATCTCGATCAGGGCGTCCCGGCTCAGTTCCAGCCCGGTCATCTCGCAGTCGATCCAGACCAGCTTGTCGTCTTTTTCTTCTCTCTCGCTCACGTGGCGAAGCCTAGATCAGATCGGTCCTGGCTGTTGGAGGATGCGGCGGATGCCGAGCCCGCTGATGGTCCCGAGGCACGCCCAGACCAGCAGGGCGCCGATCAACTCCCCGTGGTCCAGGCCCCAGTAGTTGGCGTGATCCCACGGGAAGCCGTGACTCCACCGGGTGTAGACCTTGAACAGCACGAGCCCGGCGCCCAGGTTGTAGACGGTTGCCCAGCCGAAGTTCAGCAGGTACGCCCCCGCCATCGCCCAGACCAGGTACTGCGTTCCGAACGCGGGGCTGAGAAACAGGAACGCGACGAGTGAGAGCCCGACGGCCTCGGTCGCCATGCCGGGTCGGCGCCACACCAGCAGCGCGGGCACCACAGCGCACAGCAGCACGACGGGGAAGCGGCCGGTGCCGATCAGGAAGTTCGCCCAGTCGGGGTTCCCGAACCAGTGCCCGATCTGGATGAGGCCCCACTGGCTGATGCCGCTTCCGGCGTAACCCAGGACGTCCTTGCGGACGGCCGGCCCCTGGCCGATCAGCGCCGGCAGCCAGGTGACTGCGAATGCCGCCAGGAAGCCGGCCGAGAACCGGATCAACGGTCGGCGACCCTTGGTCAGCGCCAGCACCAGCAATGCGGGCACCGCGACAACCGGGACGATCTTGATGCCGATGGCCAGCCCCATCGCGATGCCACCGGCCACCGGCTTGTCCCGGTCACCGAGCAGGTACAGGGCCAGCAGGGTCAGCATCACGAAGATCGGGTCGGTGTTGCCGTGAAAGCCCGAGATGACGAAGAGCACGGGGCTGAATGCGACGAGGCCGCCGGCCCAGGTCGCCTCGCGCAGGGTCCGCCGGCGGCGCAGCAGTTCGAACACCAGGGCCGCGGAGGCGACATCGGCCAGACTCGCCACGGAGCGGATGGAGAACTGGATGCTGAACCCGTGATGGCGTCCGAAATTCACGAGCTCCAGCAGGTAGCCGATCAGCGGTGGGTGGTTGTAGAAGGAGCGCTCGAAGTGGATGCCGTACACACCGACAGGTCCACGGCTGGCAACTCCGTTGACGAAGTCCGTCCAGTGCCGGATGTCGTTGGTGCCGTACGTGGTCGCTGCGATGATCAATTTCAGCCCGAACGCGATGAGGGCCAGCAGCAGCACCAGTCGGCGCGCCCGCGCAACCTCCAGACCGGACCCGCTTGCGGTGCCGACGTCCCGCGAGACAGCCGTCGCGGTGGTTGCCTCAGGCATGGTGCGTGACGGAGCCGGCGTTGTGGGGGCGTAGCCGGGCGACGAACTGGTAGCCGAACACGGTGGGGCGAAGTTCGACGAGCTTGCGATCGACGCGTCGGGCGGAGCGCGACTTCCAGCTGTCATCCCGGGTCAGCACCTCGAACGGCAGGCCGGTGTATTCCAATTGCACGATGTCCAGTCCGCTGGCGCTGATCGTCCGGCGCAGTCCCTTGCGCGAGAAGAACCTCAGGTGCGTCTCGTCCAGAATGCCCCGGCGATCGTAGTCGAACGCGCCGGCGGCGACCCGGCCGCGGGAGTACCAGTGGCCGAAGTTCGGGGTCGAGATGATGATCTGCCCGGTCGGTGACAGGACTTCGGCCATCTGGCGCAGCAGCCGCTCGGGATCGCGGACGTGTTCGATGACGTCCGCGGCCACGACGACGTCGTAGTCGCCGCCCACCTCTTCGGCGATGCCGTCCTCGAGGTCGCCGAGAAAGAAGTCGTCGATGCGGGACCGGACGCCGGGAATCTCGATGCTGTCCACGCCGACGACCTTGTGGCCGAGCGCGCGGATCCGCTCGGACAGCCTGCCACCGGAGCAGCCGAGATCGAGGACACGGCCGGACGGCAGGTCGGCCAGCATGCCGGTGATGACGGTGTGCGAGGTGCCCTCGGCCTCCTTACCGCCGTACTCGGGGTCACTCGGTACCCATTTGTGGGTGCCGATGCCGACCTTCGCGAGCCGGTACTGCGCCACGTCGCGGACCACGTCACGGGCGTACTTCACGCCGTCGACGTAGCAGATCTCGTCGCCGTAATAGGTGGGAATCGGAACCTCGACGATGCGCTTTCCGGCGTCGAGCAGCTGGATGATGATCTGGGTGTCGAAGTCGAAGTCGTCGGTGTTGAACTCGATCGGCAGCTCCGCGAGCGCGGACAGCCGGTAGGCGCGGTAGCCGGAGTGGAATTCCGAGAGGGACGAGCTGAGCAGGCGGTTCTCGAAGGCGGTGAGCACCTTGTTGCCGAGGTACTTGTACAGCGGCATGCCGCCGGCGCGTGCGGAGCCGGGTTCCAGCATCCGGGAGCCGAACACCGCGTCGGCCTCGCCGCGCTCCAGCGGGCCGAGCAGGTCGCCCATCGCCTCGGGGGCGTACTGGCCGTCGGCGTGCAGCAGCACCACGATGTCGAGGCCGCGCTCGATCGCCAGCCGGTAGCCGGCCTTCTGGTTGCCGCCGTAGCCGAGGTTGCTGACATGCCTGATCACGGTGGTCGGGATGGCGCCGTTGGCCTCGCGCCAGGCCAGGCCCGCGTCGACGGTGTTGTCCTGGCTGGCGTCGTCACAGATCAGAATCTCGTCGATCCGGGGCCGCAGGTCGTACGGGATGCGGTCGAGGGTGGCCTGCAGGGTCGACTCGGCGTTGTACGCGACGACCAGCACACCTACCTTGGGCCGGGCGCCGCGTGCGTCATCGGGGGGCGTCGAGGCGGCTCCGGAGAGGTCCTGCAGCATGAAGCCACGCTACCAAGCCTCGGAGTTCGGGGGTTGTTGCCGTGCGGAGGAGCCAGCCGCCCCGCGCGACCGGAGGAAGGCGCCGATGAGCTGAGTGACGTGCTCGTCGGCGCTCGAGGCGGACACCGTCGCGGCCTCGTCGCCGAGCTGCTGGCCGAGATCGCGCTCCCAGCCCGCCCGCAGCAGTCGCGCGGTCTCACCCGCTGACCTGCCGGGCTGCTGAGCCAGTTGTGAGGCCAGTTCAGTCACCCGCGCATCCAGCGCGTCATCGGCGCAGACTTCGCTGACCAGACCCCACTCCGCGGCCCGCGCGGCGTCCAGCGTCATGTCGGTGAGCATCAGCATGGCCGCTCGCCGCATGCCCACGGCGCGCGGCAACAGCGCGGTGACTCCACAGTCCGGTGACAGCCCGATCCGGGAGTAGGCGGCGCAGAAGGTCGCTGATTCCGCGGCGATGGCGATGTCGGCCGCCAGCACCAGACCGAGGCCGCCGCCGGCCACCGGTCCGTGCACCGCCGCGATGATTGGGACGGGCGCCGCACGCAGGTGCAGCAGTCCCTCGTGCAGCGTGTCGGCCAACTGGCCGATGAACGCCGGTCGGTCAGGGGCCGCGGCCATCGCTCTGACGTCACCGCCGGCGCAGAACAACCCGCCAGTACCGGCGAGAACCACCGCTGCCACGTCCTTCAAGGTAACGATCAAGCGCGCTGCATCCCGAAATGCCGTGGCCAGTGGCAGATCGATCGCGTTGCCCTGGGCGGGCCGGTTCAGCTGGAGGGTGACGACGGCGTCCGAACGCGTGAACTGAAGCGGCGAGAGATCGTCTTCGCGGGTTAGGTGCACCTGAGGGCCTTTCGTCGTGTTAGCACACGCTAGCGCGCAGACCACCTTTGGTGGAGAACCAGTCGCTATGCGCGCGCATTTTTGGCCAGAGGTGGAGGCATGCGCGGCCACGCTTCAACCGTTGGCTGATGTGGCCCGGAGTCAAGTTGGCAAAGATGAACTGACCGGATAATTGAGCGATATTGGTGGTGGGTATGAAGCCGCTCCTGGTGCTGTCGGAGTCTGACCGAACGGATCTGAAGAACACGCTGGCGAACGTAGAGGTGAGCCCGTACAAGGACTACCCGACCTTTCGACGGCACGTGGCGGAAGCAGCGCGGGCGGCCGGCATCCCGAAGTCGGTTCGGCACGCCTGCGATCAGATTCGCAGCGAACGAGCCCAGGGCATCGCCGAGGCGCACGTGCTGCGCAACTGCCCGATCGATGACGAGATCCCGATCCTCGACAACGAGGATCCCTCCGGTGACAAGCGGGCACTCAAGCACACCTTCGTGGCCGAGGCCTGGCTGGAGCTGTTCGGTCGGCTGTCCGCCACACCGCTGCTGGCCTACGCCACTCGGTTCGGTGGCGACTTCTTCACCGACGTGGTCGCGATCAATCGTTACAAGGGCCAGCAGACCGGCTACAGCGACGGCGAGGTGGTGTTCCACAACGACCGCACCGCCCATCCGGTCCGCGCCGATTACATCACGCTGCTGGGCATGCGGTGCCCGCCGGACGAGCTGATCTACACCGGCTTCGTCTCGGGTCGGCTGCTGCTCGCGCTGCTGGAGCGAGACGTACAAGACACCCTGCGGCAGTCCTACTTCATGACGCCGTTCGATGTGGTGTCACGCGATGCCGGCATCGCGATGGAGGCATCACCCTCTCACGCGATCCTCAGCGGTGGTTACTCCATCCGTTACCTGGACACCCACACCACGGTGGCCGCCGATGCACCGTCCGAAGCCAAGGACGCGCTGCTGTCGCTGAAGAATGCACTGTCTCGGGCAGAGAAAACCCGGCATCGGTTGCTGGTCGGCGACATGCTCACGTTCGCCAATCAAGATGGCTTGCACAATCGGGAGCACATCGAGATTACCGATCCCGACAGTGCCTTGCAGCGCTGGCTGCTCAAGACTTACGCCTTTCGCGACCAGGCCGCCGCTGACGTCCACGACGGTCGCTGGGTAGACGGGATCCCCGGCAAGGTTGGTGACTAGGACCGGTCCCGGCTCTCGCTGCCACGTCACGTGAAAACCGCTCACCACAACCAAGGGAACAATCATGTCTGACCTCAGTGCCTTGCCCTCTCTGCCGACGCTGTACACCGGGATCCCCGGCGAGTCCTTCGGCCCGCGCGAGATGGTGTTCCAGCCCGTGGTGCGCGACGGCCGGGTCGGCGCTGAGATGCACTCGCTCTACTCGACCGCCGAGACCGGGGTGGACGGACCCGCCGCGGCGATCATGCGCTATCTGCCGGGCGCCGACGCGCCGGCTCATCTTCATCCCGGCTACGAGATCATTTGGATCATTGAAGGTGAACTCGAGACCGACGACGGCGTGTACCCGGCCAACAGCTTGCTGGTGATGCCACCCAACAGCGTGCACGCCCCTCGTAGTCCGAAGGGCGCGGTAGGCCTGGTGATCTGGGAGCAGCCGGTCGCTCGCAACGCACCGTCGAGCGATCTGGAGGTCCCAGGTGTCCTCGCCGCGACTGAACTCGCCTGACATGCTCGGTGCGCTCGCTCCGGTGAAGCCGCGATTCGGCCCGCGCCACCGCTGGGTTGTGCTCGGCGTCGGTGTCGCTGCCCAGGCCAGCTTCTCCGCCGCCATCACCGGTCTGCCGGTCACCGGGCCCACCATGCGTGCCGCCTACCATCTGTCCACCGCGGGTGTCGGCTTCGTGCTCGGCTCGATCTATCTCGGCATCGCGGTGTCAGAAATAGTGTGGGGTCTGTGGACCGACCGCTTCGGTGAGCGCAAGATCCTGCTGATCGGGCTGCTGTCCACGGCATTGGCACTGGCACTGATGGCCGCGCTGGTAGTTCCACACGGGTCGAGCACTCCCTCGATCGGCCTGCTGGCCGTCGCCATGCTGCTCGTCGGCGTGCTGGGCGGAAGTGTGAACGGCTCGTCGGGCCGGGCGGTGATGTCCTGGTTCCGTGATGGCCAGCGAGGGTTGGCCATGAGCATTCGGCAGACCGCCATGCCGGCCGGCGGCTCGATCGGAACGCTGCTGCTGCCCTGGCTGGCCCGAAACCATGGTTTCCGCCCAGTCTACCTGGTGCTGTCCGCGTTCTGCGTCGCAGCGGCGGCCGCGGCGTGGCGGTGGCTGCATCAACCCGAGTCCATGGCCGGAGCGGCGCCCAAGGCCGCCCGTTCCGAGTCGGCCGTGTCGCCCCTTCGCCGCAAGGATGTCTGGCGGCTGGCCACAGCCAGTGCGATGTTGACCTTTCCGCAGCTGGGTGTTCTCACCTTCGCCGCGATCTACCTCACCGACGTCAAGCACGCAAGTCTTGCGGTTGTCGTCGCAACCCTGCTGGTAACGCAGGTAGGTGGTGCGGCAGCGCGTATCGGCAGCGGTCGCTACACCGATCTGCACGGCAACCGCCGGGGCATGGTGCGTGCGATCGGCGTCGCCTCCGGCATCGTGCTCATCATCGCCGCCCTGCTCAATGGTGCTCCGACCCTGGTCGTGGCCACGGCTCTGGCGATCGGCGGCCTGCTGGCGAACGCATGGCACGGTGTCGCCTATACCGAGATCGCCTATATGGCGGGGGCCGAACGAGCGGGTACGGCGCTCGGGCTAGAGAACACCACCGTGTTCGGTGCCGCCTTCCTGACTCCACTGCTTATCCCCTTCCTGTTGGACCGCTCGTCCTGGCCGGTCGTCTGGGTGGTCATCGGCGCAATCGCTCTGCTTGCGCTGCCGACCACCCCGCGCAACCCCGCCGCGGTCACCTCCACCCAGAACTGAGGAACGATGAACGCTGTGCCTGCGGTGCGCCGCATCTCCATCTTCGATACGACCCTGCGGGACGGCGAGCAAGCGCCGGGCAATGCGATGTCCACCGCGGACAAGCTCGAGCTCGCTCTGCGGCTCGAGGCGCTCGGCGTCGACTGCGTCGAAGCCGGCTTTCCGGCCTCTTCTCCCAATGACTTCGAGGCAACCCGCGCGATTTCCCAGGCGTTGACCCGGATTCCCTTCGCCACGCTGTGCCGGGCGGTCCGCTCCGATGTCGCCACAGCGGTCGAGGCCGGTGGCGCGGCCAACCACGTCATCCAGATCATGGGCACCGGCAGCGACGTGCACCTGGAACACAAGCGCGGCATCACCCGGAAGGAGGCGATCGCGGAGCTGGTCGACACCGCCATCTTCGCCAAGTCCCTCGGGGTCGAGGTGCTCGGACTCGGTATCGAGGACGCCACCCGCGGTGACCCGCAATTCCTGCAAGCCCTGACCGAAAGCGCGGTTGAGGCGGGCGCGGACTACATCCCCGTCGCCGACACATCAGGCTGCATGACTCCGAATGAGTTCGGTGATCTGATCGGGCAGATCAGAACCTGGGCTCCTGCGCCGGTACGAATCGGGTTGCACTGCCACAACGACTTCGGCCTCGCTCTGGCGAACTCGGTGGCCGGCCTGGAGGCCGGCGCCGATGACGTCCAGGTGACCCTCGGCGGCATCGGCGAGCGTGCCGGAAATACCGCTCTCGAAGAGCTGTGTGCGCTGATCGCATACAAGGGCCACAAGCTCGGGTTGTCGACTGGGGTGGATCTCACCGGCATGTACAGCGTCTACAACCGATTGCGGGAGGTGATCCGGCTCGAAGAGCCGCGCACCAAGGCGATCTTCGGCCGCTACGCCTTCGGCACCGCAGCGGGAATCCATCAGCACGGGATGCTGCGCAACCCCGAGACGTATGAGTACGTGGAGCCGGCACAGTTCGGCCGTGACCGTTCCCTGCTCATCAGCCGGCACTCCGGCCGGGCAGTGCTGCGGTACCTGCTCGAACAGATCGATGTCCATCCCGATGAGGAGCAGTTGGCGGAGCTTTACCGCATCCACATCGCCGAGCGGGTGGACGGTGACTGCGAGGACATGTCCGTGGTTCAGGCGCGCCTTGCCGCCGAGCTGTCGCCGGCTTACTCCGGCGCCTCGGCCTGAGGGCAGACGCGGGATCGGGCGACGCCGTGCTTACCCACATCGTGTCCTTCAGCCTTCTACCCGGACGCTCCTGGTCAGATCCTGAGGTGCTGCGGGCCGAGCGCATCACCGAGGAGCACTGGCGCCACATTCCAGAGATCCTGTCCTGGAAAGTGGGCCGCAATTCCACACCCCGCGCGGCCGCCCGCGACTTCGCGTTGATCGGCGAATTCGCCGATCGCGTGGCACTGGAGCGCTACCTGATCCACCCCGATCACCAGCGCGGCGCGGAGGCTTGGGCCGCGTTGAGCACCTGGGTGACTGTGGATCTGGACGGTGCCGCCGATCTCGTTCTGGACAATCGAAAGGACGCCTGACATGGACCTACATCTCGAGCACATCAAATGTGTTGTCGTCGTGGCGGACTCGCTTGCCTCCGGACTTCAGGCCAACGCGGCCAGCGTCATCACCATGACGCTGGGCCAGCGCTGCGTGGAGCTGGTCGGGCCGGACGTCAAGGACAGCGACGGCGTGATCCATCCCGGCGTGGTCCGCGTCCCGGTGCCAATCCTGACGGCGCCGGCAGAGCAGATCGACGCCATCTGGAAACGCTCGGACAGTGACGGCCTGGTGCGCGTGGGCTTCACCGCGCTGGCCCAGTCCTGCCGCACGTACGAGGAATACGTCGATCGCCTCGGTGCGACGCCGACCGCTGACCTGCGTTTCGTCGGGGTCGGCCTGTACGGGAACAAGAAGGACGTCAACCGGATGGTTGGCAGCCTGCCCCTGCTGCGCTGAACCTCGGCGAGTGCGCCGACGACACATCCCACCATCCCCGAATCCCGAAGCGGGCCATCTTGTTCACTCTCTTCCGACCAGAACTCGGCGAGTATGCCCAGCAAGTCATAGCCGAGCACCGCCGCTATTACGCAGGGGGCATCCCGGCCCCCGAGTTGCAGAGCTTGCAAACCGAAAGAATCCGGGCGACCCTGCGGTACGTCAGGCAGAATTCACCTTTTTACCGTCGGCTGCTGCGCGATCACAGCGCCGAGGCACTCGCCGGGGTGACAACGGAGTCACTGCAGGAGCTGCCGTTCACGACAAAGGACGATCTCCGGGCGGAGCTGTTCGATGTGCCGTCGCAGCCCCTGGACAAGGCATGGACGTTCTACGAGACAACCGGCACGACCGGTCGTGCCACCCCGTGCCCCCGCGACGAGCGAGATTCCATCGTCAACAACACGGCGTTGACGCTGTCCTACGAGGACATCTTTCGCCAGCATGGCGATCGGCACGTGGTAGCTGTGCTCGGGCCGACCGAGCTGCACTCAACGGGGGATACGTTCGGTGACGTACTCCGCAACCTAGGGCACACCGTGGTGAAGATGTGGCCCCACTCACCGGTGGTCGGCATCCCGCGGGCGTTGACGCTGCTCGCCGAACTCGGGGTCACCGCAGTGGTCTGCACGCCGGGAATGGCAATCACCCTGGCCAAGGAACTGCGCAGGTCCGGGGCCGATCCCAAGAGCGCCTTCCAGATCAGGCTGATGCTGGCCCTGGGCGAGCTCGCCGCACCGGCCATGCTGCAGCAGTTGGGGGAGTTGTGGGGGTGCGCCGTCTACAACTGCATGTACGCCTCCCAGGAATCTTCGATCCTGGCGTCCTGCCGTGCCGACGGCCTGCTGCACACCGTGCCACTGAACAACTTCTACGAGGTGGTGGACGATCTCGGGCGCCGGGTTGCCCCGGGTCCCGGCGCCGTCCGCGAGGGTGAACTGGTCATCAGCCATCTTTACCAGGGCGCCAAGCCGCTGATCCGTTACCGCACCGGCGACATGGTGCGGCTCGCCCCGTCCGCCGACTCAACCACGAGCCAGGTGCTGCGACCGATCGGACGGGTCCGCGACGCGCTGCACCTGGCCGGCCGGCCGGTGTGCGCATTCGACATCGAAGAGACGCTCTTCCTGCACATCCGGGGGGTGATCGACTACCGGCTGGTGATCGAGCAACGCGAGGGGGCCGACGTCGTCGTCGTGCACCTGGAACCTGTCGACGAGGCAGCCGGCGAGCAGATCGACAGAGTCGCGATCGCAGCAGCCGTGCGCGCGGAATTCGGAGTCGACTGTGAAATCGAGCTGGGCCGGATGGACGCGATCACCGGCACCGGTGCGATGGTGAGTTGGAAGGCCGCGCGAATCCACGATCGCCGTGATGGGGAGATCGAACCGGAGCGCCTCGCGGCCCTGGCCATTGCCTCGGCCCGGAGCAGCGCATGATGATCGTCGCGCATGGTTCAGCGGTGCAGACTCCCGGTGTGGCCGAGGGCGGTGCTCCCCGTCCTCGAACGGTCTACCACGGCGGCGCCTTCATGACTGCCGAGGACGTTCGACTGCCGGCCAGCACGCAGGCCCTGCACTACGGCACCGGCGTATTCGAGGGCATTCGTGGGTACTGGGATCCCACGGCGCACACCCTGCTGGTGTTCCGCTTGAACGAGCACCTGGAACGGCTCCAACGCTCGGCCGCCGTCCTGAGGCTCGACCTGGGCCACCCGATTGCGGAGCTGGCCGAGTTGGTGCTGGAGTTGCTGCGCCGCAACGACTGCCGGCACGACACCTACGTCAGGCCGATGGGTTACAAGCTCGCTTTGGAGCCCGGCACATCGTTCGGTGTACGGCTCAGCGGGGTGTCCTCGGCCCTGACGATGAGCGCGCTGCCCATGGGGAGCTACGTGGACCAGCGTGGTGTGCGATGCAAGGTGAGCCGGTTCCGTCGGGTGCCCACGAATTGCGTTCCCAGCTCGGCGAAAATTTCCGGGCTCTACGTCAATAACGCCCTCGCCATGGAAGACGCTGTCGCTGACGGTTGTGACGACGCGATCCTGCTCGATCTCGCCGGCAACGTGTCCGAAGCCACCACCTCCAACGTCTTCGTCGTCGGACGGGACGGCACCGTAATCACCCCGCCCGCCACGGCCGACCTGCTACCGGGAATCACTCGCGCCAGCGTGATCGAGCTGCTCGCGGCAGAGGCGGGTATCACCGTGGTTCAGCGCCTGGTGACGGTGGCGGAGTTGAAGGACGCGGCCGAGGTGTTTCTCACCGGCACGGGCGTCGAGATCGCCCCTGTGCTGTCGGTGGATGACGTCGGCTACGGCGGAGCTGCTGGACCGGTCACCCGGAAGGTGAAGGATCTCTACTCCCGGGTCGTCCACGGCGAGCTCGAGGCTTATCGACACTGGCTCACCCTGCTGACTCTTGGCTGACCTGAGCAGCACACCGCCCGCGTTCTCACCAATGGCGCAGGCGTCCCCGCATCGACTGCATCCATGAAGTGAGAGGTGAAGACATGCAGAGCACAACGATTGACCTGTTCTTGGATCTGTGCCTGCCCGAAGGTTCGGCACAATCGACCGTAGCGACGCTCGGACCTGCCGGAACGAGCAGTGAGACGGCTGCAAGGCGCCTCACTTCGCACATGGCAGCCGGCGCATCGTTGCGTGCGGACGAGTCGTCGTCCACCACCGTGTTGCACGACAGCTATGAAGACGCGGCGAACGCGGTGCGGAACGGATCGGCGCGGTTTCTCGTCGCCGCGAATGCCTATTCCAACATCGCCGAGTTCTACATGGATCCCGACCTGCGGCTGGTCGGGGCGTTCGTCCACGAAACCCCGCAGTACGGTATTGCCGTTGTCGATGTCGAGGCCGTGCCGGCGGAGCTGCGGGTAGCCACCCATCCGGCACCGACGCCGCTGATCCTGCAGCTGCTTCCGGTGGGAATGCGCGCTCGCGAGGTCGTTGCTGCCTCGTCCACCAGCATGGCTGCCCACGCTGCACGGTCCGGGGCCGTTGACGCTGCCCTGACCACCGGACCGGCTGCTGAGCTGTACGGACTGACCTTCATTTCCAAGACTCGCACCATCAAGATGCTGTGGTCGGTTTTCTGCTCAGCCGCTGATATCGAGCTGCCCGGCCCGGGCGTCCTGCTAGGCGAGTCCGACCTGTTCGGTGACACCTCGCGGGGCAAGCAGCCACGGCCGGACCTCCTTTCACCAGCCGCTCCGGTGGGCGCCTGACATGGGCTCGACCCTTGCCCAGAAGATCTGGGACCAGCATGTCGTACGGCGCGGCGAGGGCGGCGAGGACCTGCTCTACATCGATCTGCACGTGCTGCACGAGGTCAACACCCCGCAAGCCTTCGACGACCTTCGTGCGGCCGGGCGAAGCGTCCGGCGCCCGGACTTGACGGTCGCTACCGAGGACCACAACACGCCGACCGGAAAACTTGACGGTGCTGTCTGGGAGCTGGCGGGACGGCGGCAGTCCAATCTCATCCGGGCCAACTGCGCCGAATTCGGAATTCCGCTGCACCGCCTCGGTGACAGCTCCCAGGGAATCGTGCACGTGATCGTTCCCGAACTCGGTCTGGTCCGTCCCGGGATGTCGGTGGTCTGCTGTGATTCGCACACGACCACACTCGGCGCCTTCGGTGCGTTGGCGTTCGGAATCGGCACCGGTCAGGTCGAGCACGTCCTGGCGACTCAGACGTTGCCGGTTCGGCGACTGAAAGACCTCGCGGTCGATGTCACCGGCGCGCTGCCCGGGGGCGTCACGGCCAAGGACCTGGCGCTGGCGTTGATCGCCCAGATCGGCACCGGCGGCGGTCAGGGGCACATCATCGAGTACCGCGGTGACGTCGTTCGGCAGCTCTCCATGGAAGCTCGGATGACCCTGTGCAACCTTAGCGTGGAAGCGGGATCACGCGCGGGTCTGGTCGGCGTGGACGACACCACGCTGACCTACCTGGCCGGGTGCCCCGACATGCCCGTCGGCACCGAGCTGGCCCATCAGCAGCAGCTGTGGCGCAGCTTCGTCTCCGACGCGGACGCTGTCTTCGACAAGCGGGTCGTGCTCGACGCCTCGGCCGTGACGCCCTACGTCACCTGGGGCACCAACCCGGCCCAGGCGGTGTCGCTGGCCGATCGGATCCCGGCCCCTGGTGATCTCGCGGACGAGGCCCAGCGCGGCGCGGCCGGACGCGCACTGGAGTACATGGGGCTGCGGCCGGGCCAGGCAATGCGCGACATCGATATCGATACGGTGTTCGTCGGATCATGTACCAATGGCCGGATAGAGGATCTGCGCCAGGTGGCCGAGGTGCTCGACGGGCGCCGGGTGGCCGACGGCGTCGACTTGATGATCGTCGCCGGTTCGGCGGCGGTGCGTCGCAAGGCTGTGTCGGAAGGCTTGGATCGGGTCTTCACCGAGGCGGGAGCCGACTTCCGTCCCGGTTCGGGTTGCTCGATGTGCTGCGGCCTGAACGAAGATCGCTTGCGACCGGGGCAGCGGGCGGCCTCTACCAGCAACCGCAACTTCGAGGGGCGCCAGGGAAAGGGAGCACGTACGCACATCGTGTCACCACCGGTCGCCGCCGCGACCGCGATTGCCGGCCGGCTGAGCGCACCGGCCGACCTGACATGAGGCAATGCCGAAAGCACTGGATGAGGGGACAGCCATGAAGGGCGTTTCGCTGCACGTCGGAACGGGTATGCCGTTGCGTCGTGACGATGTCGACACCGACCAGATTGCCCCTGCGCGCTTCGTGCCTTACTTCCGGCCGACCGGGTACACCAACATACTGTTCGCGGATTGGCGTGACTCGGCCGACTTCGTGCTGAACCTTCCTCAGTATCAGGGCGCAACGGTGCTGGTCGCGGGAAAGGACTTCGGTACCGGATCGTCGAGGGAGTCAGCGGTCTGGGCGATCCAGCATGCTGGCTTCAAGGCCGTCATCGTAGAGCGCTTCGGCGATATCTTCGCGGGCAATGCGCTTACCAAGGGGCTTCTCACAGTCACGGCGTCCGAAGAGGTCGTACACGATCTGTGGGAAGCTATCGAGGCGGATCCGTGGTTGCCTATCAGCGTCGACGTCGAGCATCGCGAGCTTCGGTATTCTCGGTCTATTGTCGCCTACGACATCGATGACGCGGCTCGGCACCGGTTGATGAACGGATCCGACTCGATCGCTGACACGCTGGCGTACGAGCAGGACATCCTGAGTTTCGAGCGCAACCGGCGCAGCCGGTGCGAGCCGGCCGTCCCGAGTGGCGGCGCAGACGGCACGTTCGCATAACCGACGTGAAAGGATCCTCGCAGTGACGATCAAAGTGGGAATCAATGGTTTCGGCCGGATCGGCCGCAGCTATCTTCGGGCGCTCTACGCCTCTGGGGCCGACATCGAGGTAGTGGCGGTGAACGACCTCACCGACGCGACCACCCTCGCCCACCTGCTTAAGTACGACAGCGTGCTCGGTCCGTTGGGCGGTGAGGTCAGCGCCGGCGACGGCGTGATCGTGGCCAAGTCCAAGCAGATCAAGGTCCTGTCCGAGCGTGATCCCGCGGCTCTGCCCTGGGGAGATCTCGGCGTCGACGTGGTCATCGAGTCAACCGGTGTTTTCACCGACGCCGTCAAGGCCAAGGCGCACCTGTCCGCCGGCGCGAAGAAGGTCATCATTTCCGCTCCGGCGAAGAACGAGGACCTGACGCTGGTGATGGGCATCAACGACCATCTCTACGACGGTGCTTCGCACAACATCGTCTCCAACGCTTCGTGCACGACCAACTGCCTCGCGCCGTTGGCCAAGGTGCTTGAGGACGGTCTCGGCATCGAGCAGGGCACCATGGTGACCATTCACGCCTACACCCAGGATCAGAACCTGCAGGACGCTCCGCACAAGGACCTGCGCCGGGCGCGCGCCGCCAACCTGAGCATCATCCCCACCACGACTGGGGCCGCGAAGGCCATCGGGCTGGTTCTTCCCTCGCTGCAGGGCAAGCTCGACGGTTACTCGCTGCGGGTGCCGGTGCCGGTGGGGTCGCTCACCGATCTTACCGTCCGGGTCGGGCGGGAGACGACCGTGGAAGAGGTGAACAGCTTGTTCCGTGCCGCGGCTGAGGGCCCGTTGTCTTCGATCCTCGAGTACACCGAGGATCCCATCGTCTCGGCCGACATCGTGACGAACCCGGCCTCGTGCATCTTCGATTCCGAACTGACCAAGGTGGTCGGCGGCCGGCACGTCAACATCTTCGGCTGGTACGACAACGAGTGGGGCTTCTCCAATCGCCTCATCGACACCACGAAGCTGGTGGGTGAGTCGCTCTAGTGTTGGAAACGACCACTTACCGCCCCGACGGAATCCTGGTTCCCGCAGCGAACTATTCCCCTGCCGTGCGCAGGGGAGGCATTGTCGCCGTCTCCGGCCAGATCGCGTTCGCCCCCGGCAGCTATGGCCCGGGTGGCGCACCCGGTATCCAGGAACAGGCGCGGCTGGTCTTCGACAACGTTCGGCGACTGCTCGAGGCAGCGGGGTCCTCGTTCTCAGAGGTCATCGTGGTCCGGGTGTTTCTCACCCGCGAGCAGGATTTTGCGGCAATGAACGCTGTCTTCAACGAGACGTTCACCGAGCCGTACCCGGCCCGTACCACGGCGTGGGGACATCTGCCGGGTGGACTGCTGATCGAGGCGGACGCGCTGGCCGTGTCCGGCGGCTAGAGCCGCTCCAACCGGGCAAGCGTGTCCGTGATAACCGCGTCCGAGGCGGCGAAGGAGAGTCGAACATGTCCTTCGCCGCCTAGGCCGAACGCGTGGCCAGGGGTCACCACCACACCGGTGGCCTCCAGGAGCCAACCGGCGAAGCCATCGGAGGTCGGATTCGCCGATCCGGTGATGTTGGGGAACAGGTAGAACGCGCCCTCGGGGTCGGCGCACGTGACCCCGGGCAGTCGCCGCACTGCGTTCAACAGGGCCTCGCGCCGTCTGTCATAAGCCGCGACCATCTGCTGGACGCAGGCCTGTGGCCCGGTCAGGGCCGCGAGACCAGCCAGCTGGGTGAACGAGGCGGCGCAACCGACGGTGTGCTCCTGCACCTTGATCATTTCGCCGATCACGGCGGCGGGCCCGGCCGCGTAGCCGAGACGCCAGCCGGTCATGGCATATCCCTTCGAGAAGCCGTTGATCGTGACCGTCCGTTCCTCGCACCCCGGCCGGCTGGCAAGGCTCAGGTGGGGCCGGTCGACGTAGCGGATCTGCTCGTAGATCTCGTCCGTGATGAGAACCAGGTCGTGCTCGACGGCTACCCGGGCGACGGCAGCCGCTTCGGCCGGCGTCAGAAGCCGGCCGGTCGGATTGTTAGGGGTGTTGATCAGGATTGCCCTGGTCCGGCCCGTCACCTTGTCTTCCAGCCGGTCGGCGGTGAGCGTGAAATCATCTTCAGGCTGCAACGGGACCGATACTGCCCGCGCGCCGAACAGCTGCACCATGGGCGCGTAGCTCACCCAACTGGGAGTCGGCACCAGGACCTCATCGCCTGCGTCCAGCACAGTGGCCAGGGTGATGTAGAGCGCGTGCTTGGCGGAAGGGGTGACGATGATACCGCGCTCAGGATCGGCATGCACGCCATTACAGTCGCGTAGCTTGACGCTGATTGCCTCGCGCAGCGCGGGCAGTCCGCGGCTCGGCGTGTAGTGCGTAGCGCCGGACCGCAGGGCTGCTTCGGCTGCCTCGATGATGTGCGGGGGAGTGGTGAAGTCCGGCTCTCCGCCGCTGAGGTTGACGACCGAGATGCCCTGAGCCTTCAGCCGGTTGACCTCGTCCAGCAACGCGACCGTGGCCGAGCGCCCGACCTGCGTGATCCGGTCGGCGACGTAGCGAGTCATGCCGGCAGCGCCTTGTCGACGCAGGTCACGGTGGCCGTGCGGTCGAGCAGGGTGAGCGCGGCCTCCTGCAGATCCTGATCCTCGGTGGCGGTGGCGTCTTCGAGCACCTCTACGGCGAAGCCCCGGTCATGCGCGTCGCGCGCCGTCGAGAGAACCACCAGGTCGGTGGCCACGCCAGCGAGGAGCAAGGTGTCGATGCCGCGTTCACGCAGTAGCAGGTCCAGTGGCGTCGCGTAGAAGGGGCTGATCCGGCGCTTGTAGACGATGTCCTCACCGGGTTCAGGGGTGAGAAGCGCGTGCACCTGGGTTCCCCAGCTTCCCGCGGCGAACCTGTGTTGGGGATCGGCCGGCCCGAACAGCGTCGACCGCGAGGGCCAGTCCTCATAGTGCTGGCTGAACGCCAGGACTACGAAGATGACCGGCACATCGGCCGCCCGGGCCCGCTCGATAGCGACGGCGGCGCGTGCCAGTGTCGCGCGACTCGTGGCGTGAGCGAGGCAGACATGGGAGTACTGGCCGTCCGGATGCACCAGTTCATTGATTAGATCCAGTACGAGCAACGCCCGCCGAGCCATAGTTCCTCCGTAGGTT
The DNA here is from genome assembly GCF_031845305.1 of Jatrophihabitans lederbergiae. Classification (NCBI taxonomy): domain Bacteria; kingdom Bacillati; phylum Actinomycetota; class Actinomycetes; order Jatrophihabitantales; family Jatrophihabitantaceae; genus Jatrophihabitans; species Jatrophihabitans lederbergiae. The sequence continues at coordinate 116,457 of NZ_JAVREH010000003.1, forward strand.
TTACAGTGCTCCGCGGCGCGCGGTCGCGGAGTCGTTGGGCCACGATGTCGACCGGATGCCACGGCACGCTGACCAGGATCAGCGGGCGCCAGACAGTTGGGCTGGTGGCTGGCGGGTGTCTGGCCGCAGGATGCGGAGGATGTCGGCGGCAACCGCATCGGCGTCCTGCATGAAGTCGCTCCAGCTCGACGGTCCGGTCGCCACCACCTGGGTGAACCACCTGGTGTGCTCGCTCGGGATCCCCAGCACGTAGAGGCCGGTATCCGGATGGCCGTCCGCGCCGACCGGATGAAAGGGTGACGTGGTGACGGCTACTCCGCCGGTGACGAACTCGCCGGAGGCGCCGCGGTTGACGAAAGCGCTCCAGATACCCCGCTCGCGCAGCCGACGTGCCAGAGGCGACAGGTCGTGACCGAGGTCGGGCGCCGGAATGCGGGCGTCGATGACCGTTTCCACGGCTACGGCCGAGTCTCTGATCACCGGCGAGCTCACCACGAACCGGTCCTGCTCGAGGTCAGCGGTGAAGCTGGCCTGGGGCCCGGCCATCATCAGCACGCCGGCCTCGATCAACGCCGCAACATGACGGAGCCGTACGAGTGGCGGCCCGGCAGCTAGGAACGAGCTGCGCGGTGCGTACCAGTCCAGCAGGTCGAGCCTGTGGGAACGCGGCGACAGGCCACCGAAGTCGACCAACTCCCGGATGATCCAACGGAAGCTGCGCAGCATGTCCAGAGCGGCCTTGACAGGGGAATCGATGTTGCCGCGCTCGGCCTCTCGCAGATCGGCGCCGATGGCCGCCAGCAGGGTCTCGTGGAAGGATTGTCTGCTGTCGAAAGTCCGGTCGCGGAACGGAAGCGAGAGGGAGTCGAAATCAATCCCGGGCACGTCCGCCAAGCCGAACTCCGCGGCCACCTCGTCAAGCGCCGACACCGACTGCCCGCCGACGGCTCGCGCACGCTCGGTGAAGCTGTCGGCGACCTGCTTGCCGCCGCGCTCCCGCAGCGTGGCCACGTAGAAGACGAGATTGACCTCGGCCATCAGCCGGGGCAGGACGTCGTTGCGGAAGTCCAACTCCCGCTCCCGCGCACCGAACCGCACCCAATGCGGTGTGAAGTACAGCGGCTGGTAGGTCTGGACCGACGCCTTCTGATTGCGTCCTCGCGCAGGTTGCGGCATGCCGCTGCGCGAGCCTGCGAAGAGCGTCGGCTCATCGCCACTGGGCAGGTAACGGATGCCGTTCGGCATCTCGAGAAAGGCACCTCCTCGCCCGAGGGTCAGACAGGCCAGGACGTCGTAGAACGTCACTCCCATGCCCAGAATCCCCACCTTGCTGGCGGCAGGTATGTCGCTCAGCGGCATGTCCGCCGCTGAGTCACCGGCGATGTACAACAACTTCGGACGGCTAGCCGCGAAGGTGGCGAGCTCGCGGAGTGGGCCGGTCAGCGCGGGCTTGGAGTGACCGGTGGTCAGGACCGCACGGTCCACCGTCAGGGTGCGCCCATCGGCGAAACGCAGGTGGTAGCCCTCGGCGCCCTGCTCGAGATCCTCGAGTCGGCTGGTGAGACGGTGCAGTGTTACGTGAGACGGGAGCGCGGTCGCTATGGAGTCCAGCGTCGACATGAGGTAGCGCCCGTACACCGCCCGTGGCGCGTAGTCGTTCGCCCGGTCGATACCGGACTTCGCAGTCCACCACTGGGCGAAGGAGGGCCCTGCCGAGGGCCGAGCCGGGCCTTCGTCCGGTCGTCCTGAATACGCGGTGATCTCACCGGCCACGGTGTTCATCAGCAGCCATTCCGGCTGGTCGGTACGCCATACCCGGCCGCAACCGACCTGCACCGAATCGATGAGGAAGATATCGATCAGTTGCCGTCCCGGCAGGTCAGCGCACTCGGCTCCGCCGGGCTGATCGGCGATCAGCCTGGCGGCAAGCCGCTCCAGCACACTGAGCCCACGTGGTCCGCTGCCGACGATGGCGATGCTCCGTCGGCGAAGGCCCGCGGTCGGCGCAGCCGCCTCCGGCGGACAGGGGTCGTATCTCGTCACAGTCGACCTCTCACACGGTGTCCGTTTGTCACAAAGTCGGTGGGCCGTCAGCGTGCGCGTCTGTGCTAAGCCGGGTTGTGCTTGGACCTCGGGAAATCTCGAGAACCAGGTTCGCCACTTGCGCACCGGGCTTGCCGAGTCCGACCCGATAGCGCTGAACGATCTCGCTCTCCCGATTGATCGAGAGGCGGGGACCGCCGATGCCCATCCTCAATCGCTGGATCTCGGTCGCCAGGTCTTTGCGTCGTTGCAGCAGACCGATGACGTCCCGGTCGATTTCATCGATCAGGTCACGTCGTGTGCATATGCTGACGTTCGCGTCAGCTTTGGTCGTAGACATCGTTTCGGAATGTTCGGCCGATGCGTCAGGCGCAGTCGCGGTGGCCTGCGGAAGTAGCGGCCCGTCCTCGACGCCCTCTGGTTCTGTAGTCATGGTGTGCTCCCGCTCGTTCTCGTGCGATCGCGTGAGTGCGCTATCAGCCAAAGCGAAGTATGTGTCTTGAAGCATGGTCACCTTCGACGCACAGCGCATCGGCCGATGAAGGAAACGATTAATGTGCGGACTCAACCCCCAACCATTTCCGGCACTTCCGAATGAGCGTTTCCACCAAAGGAGGAGACGCTGCCTGCGGAGTGGTGGTGCTGACTCCGGGTTGCCCGGTGCGCTGCTGCCGACGCGCCCGGCTACCAGTGCTTGCGTGTCCTTGCGTTCTACGTGCCAAATTTACCAAATTTAATCTCTGAGAGGCACGCTCCATGTGCCGATTTGCCAGCTGTACCTACTGTTGTGTACACATGGTCGATGGACTCACGTCACCGACTGATTGAGAGCACTCAGGCACTGCTGTGGGATCGGGGGTACACGGGGGTGAGCCCGAAGGTGATCCAAGACCTCGCAGGTGTAGGTCAGGGAAGCATGTATCATCACTTCGCGGGTAAATCGGACCTTGCTCATACTGCTCTCGTGCAGACCGCCAACGACCTACGAGCACAAGCGCAGCGAAAACTTGACGGACCGGGTCGCGTGCTTGAGCGCATCAGTTGCTACCTGTTGCAGCACGACGAAGTGTTGCGTGGTTGTCCACTGGGCAGGTTGGTCTTCGACCCCGGTGTTTCCGCAGACGCGTGCATGCGGCAAACCGTGAAGGAGTTGTTCACATGGCAGCACGACGCGCTGGTTATCCTCCTGAAAGAGGGTATAGCAGCGGGCGAGTTCATCGATGAGCTCAATCCTGAGGACGCCGCGATCACCATTTCCGCCGTTCTCCAGGGAGCGTACGTATTGGCGAGGGCCAGCAGTGAGGTTGAAGCTTTTGACCGTGCGATTAACGGCCTGCTCACCATGTTGAGAACCTATACGCGTGTTTGTACGTAGCCATCTGGCAAGATTTGATGTTCAACGGTGAACAAGCCTCGAGTCTGCCAAGCGCTGCGCTACTTGAGATAGAGGTATAAATGCCCGCCGAAACCGTTCCACTCAGTCGGTTCGCGCCGCTTACTCTCCATGAGCCGGACGTGCGGATCCTGCTGATCGACCACGATCCGATATCACGTCATGTCCTTGGCGGCGTGCTCGAACACGCCGACCGACTGTGCCTCGTCGCCAGCGTTGACAGCCGCCAGTCCCCCAGCCTTTGGCAGCGCTACGAGTTCGACGTCGTGCTGTTGTGCGTCGGTCCGGATGAGGACCTGCACCCTACGATCGGCCCGCTGGTGGGGCGCGGCTCGCAGGTCCTGCTGCTCGGCACGCAGTGGAACCGGAGCCGTCTTGACGCGGCGTTTGCGTTGGGGGCCAGCGGGTGCCTGGTCAAAGTTCCGCATCTGACCAACCTGGCGTCGGCAGCCCGGGCGGTCTCAGCCGGCCATTGCGTCTTATCACCAGAACTGCTTCAGCTCTATGTCGTTCCTGCGGCCAACATGCACGACGAGCGCAGGTCCGCAGGAGAGGCGCGGGCCATCGCGCAACCCCCGTTGGCGATGCTGACCAGCCGGGAACGAGAAGTGCTCCGGATGCTCGCCGACGGTTGCTCCACCAAGGAGGCGGCTTGCCTGCTCCACGTGTCGCCCTCGACGATAAAAAGCCACATCTCGCACGCCCTGACCAAGCTTGGTGCCCGAAATCGGCTGGAAGCCGTGTTGCTACTGAGGGATGATGTGCGACCACCAGCGTACAAAGCTGATCCGTCGCTACAGGTACCGATGGTGCCCCCGGCAGGGTTCGAACCTGCGACATCCCGCTTAGAAGGCGGGAGCTCTATCCGCTGAGCTACGAGGGCGCTGGAGCAATGCTAGCGACGATCACTGTCGGATGCGCCGTGACCGGCCTCCTCGTTCGGCAGTGCCTCGAGCGCGAGCAGCGGCCCGCTATCCCCAGCTCGGGCCACCGTCCACAGTTCGGTCCGTGAGCCCCTGAGCCCGCCCGCGGCGCGATGTAGTGGACACAACCCGCACCGGGCCCCGGGCAACCGGATACGAGAAGGAGATCGCATGTACGGAACCAACATCACGATCGTCGGCAACGTGGTCGACGAGGTCGTGAACAAGCCTACCCAGTCGGGACTGTCCCGCGCCTCGTTCCGGGTGGCGAGCACCCAGCGCCGCAAGGACCGCGAAACCGGTCAGTGGGTTGACGGCCACAAGTTCTTCGTCAACGTCACCTTCTGGCGCGAGTTCGCCGAGAACGTCGCGGCCTCGCTCAAGAAGGGCGACCCGGTCGTCGTCAACGGCAAGATCTACTCCCGCCAGTACGTCAAGGACGAGAACAGTCACATCGCGTACGAGATCGAGCCGGAGTCCATCGGCCACGACCTCGCCCGCGGGACGTCGGTATTCAAGAAGCGCAAGTCCGGGTTCTCCGGATCGGTCGAGCTGGACGCCGACGGCCTGCCGATGCGCCTGGAGGACGAGGGCTACCAGCTGCTGGCGGACGGCGAGCCCGACTTCGCCAACGCCGACCAGTTCAGCAATGCCGATCCATTCAGCAACGCCGGCCCCCTCGGCGACCGGGAGCTGATGCCCACCGGCTGATCCCGTCCTCTGATCCCGTCCTCTGATCCGGCCGGCGCGGCAGTCCTGCCAACATCGCCAGCCCGCCGGAAGAAGCGAGGTGGTGCGGGCTGGCCCAGTCCCGACGGGACCGGGCCAGCCCGCAGGCGGGCGCCAGTTAACGTCGCGGCGAGGTCGGCTCAGTCGCGAGGAAGGCCCGGAGAGCCTCCACCACCAGGGCATGATCATCGGCCTGCGCCAGGCCGGAAACGGTCACGCTACCAACCACTCCTACGTTCCGGACCCGGACCGGAAAGCTCCCACCGTGGGCGGCGAAGAGCGCGGGGTCGACGCCGTACGCCTGGTCCAGTGCGTCCCCCTTCGCGGTGAGCCGCCGTCCGACCAGATAGGACGATGCCGAGAACCGCTCGACGACCCGGACCTTGCGTTCGATCCACGAATCGTTCTCAGGCGTCGTGCCGGACAGGGCGGCGTGAAACAGCTGCTGCCCGTAGCGGCGGATATCGATGGTGATCGGCAGTTCGCGCGAACGTCCCAGTTCCACCAGGCTGACACCGAGTCGCCAGGCGTCCTCATTCGTGAAGCGGTCGAAGCACAATTCGAGCTCGTGTTGCTCGAGTTCGGTGATAAGGCTGGCAAGCTGCTGTCCTGAATCGGTCACCCGTCCAACCTAACGTCGGTCGTCCACTACTAATCACGCACGGCCGAGGTCAGGCGCTGGCACAATGACCGGCCATGAAACCATAGGAGGTGCGGGGCGCCAACCTGATCATCACGCTCGCGCCGCAGACCATCGGCATGCAGTCCACCGGCACCGAGTACTTCAAGCTGGCACTGGCGATCAAGAGCATCCTGACCGTCGTCAACCTGCAGTTCTACAACTCGGGCAGCATGCTCGGCTGCGACGGCAACGTGTACTCGCAGGGAACGGTCAACTTCCTCACCGCACTGGCGTGCATCGAGCTGCAGGGCGGCCTCGCGCCCAGCCAGGTCGGGCTTGGCCTGCCCGCCAACGCCAGCGGCGCGGGCGGCGGCGCGGTGGCCCCGTCCGTCGTCAACGCGGCACTGGACCGGGATGCTGGCGCCAGCTACAACTTCGTCAACACCGTCTCACCGCATCTGAGCACGCTCCCGTAGGGCCGCTCACCACGATTCTCACTGCCAGCCCTCCGCCTGCCAGCCCTTTGCCGACACTGTTCAGTGGGGGGCTGGCAGCGTCAGCGTCGGAGAACTGGGACACTGGAGGCGAACACCGACTCCGGCACGACCCGATGGCAGCAAGGACCCAGACGTGGCTCAGTACATCTACTCCATGAACAAGGTGCGTAAGGCGCACGGTGACAAGGTCATCCTCGATGACGTGACGCTGGCCTTCCTGCCCGGCGCCAAGATCGGCGTCGTCGGCCCGAACGGCGCCGGCAAGTCCACCGTGCTCAAGATCATGGCGGGGCTGGACCAGGCCTCCAACGGCGACGCCGTGCTGGCACCCGGCGCGTCGGTCGGGCTGCTGCAGCAGGAGCCGCCGCTGGACGAGACGAAGACCGTCCGCGAGAACGTCGAGGACGCGGTGGCCGAGATGCGTGGCTACCTGGCCCGGTTCGAAGAGGTGTCGGCGGCAATGGCAGATCCCGATGCCGACTTCGACACGCTGCTCACCGAGCAGGGTGACCTCATGGAGAAGATCGAGCACGGCGAGGGCTGGGAGCTGGACTCCAAGATCGAGCAGGCGATGGACGCGCTGCGCTGCCCGCCCGGCGATGAGCCGGTAACCCACCTGTCCGGTGGTGAGCGTCGCCGCGTCGCGCTGTGCAAGCTGCTGCTGGAGCAGCCTGACCTGCTGCTGCTGGACGAACCCACCAACCACCTCGACGCCGAGAGTGTGCTGTGGCTCGAGCAGCATCTGGCCAAGTACCCCGGCACCATCCTGGCCGTGACCCACGACCGGTACTTCCTCGACAACGTCGCCGAGTGGATCCTCGAGATCGACCGCGGCCGCACCCACCCTTACGAGGGCAACTACTCCACCTACCTGGAGAAGAAGGCCGAGCGCCTGAAGATCGAGGGCAAGAAGGACCAGAAGCTGCAGCGGCGCCTCACCGAAGAGCTCGAGTGGGTGCGCCAGAACGCCAAGGGCCGGCAGGCCAAATCCAAGGCGCGGCTGCAGCGCTATGAAGAGATGGCGGCTGAGGCCGAGAAGACTCGCAAACTCGACTTCGACGAGATCCAAATTCCACCGGGTCCGCGGCTGGGCAATGTGGTGGTCGAGGTCAGCCACCTCGACAAGGGCTTCGACGGCCGGGTGCTGGTCAAGGACCTGTCCTTCTCGCTGCCGCGTGGTGGCATCGTCGGCGTGATCGGGCCGAACGGCGTCGGCAAGACCACGCTGTTCAAGACCATCGTCAACCTGGAGCAGCCAGACTCCGGCGAGGTTAGGGTCGGCGAGACCGTCAAGATCAGCTACGTCGACCAGAACCGCGGCGGTATCGACCCGAAGAAGAACGTCTGGCAGGTCGTCTCGGACGGCTTGGACTACATCAAGGTCGGCCAGGTAGAGATGCCCAGCCGCGCCTACGTGTCGGCGTTCGGCTTCAAGGGCCCGGACCAGCAGAAGCCCGCCGGGGTGCTCTCCGGTGGTGAGCGGAACCGGCTCAACCTCGCCCTCACTCTGAAAGAGGGCGGCAACCTGCTGCTGCTGGACGAGCCCACCAACGACCTGGACGTCGAGACGCTCGGCTCGCTGGAGAACGCGCTGCTGGAGTTTCCTGGCTGCGCCGTGGTCATCAGCCACGATCGCTGGTTCCTCGACCGGGTTTCGACCCACATCCTGGCGTGGGAGGGCGACGACACCAACTCGGCGCACTGGTACTGGTTCGAGGGCAACTTCGAGTCCTATGAGAAGAACAAGGTCGAGCGGATGGGCGCGGACGCGGCTCGCCCGCACGCTGTCACGTACCGCAAGCTGACCCGCGACTAGCGCGAACGCCGGCGAAGAGGACTTCGATGGCTCGTTTCATCGCTCGGTGCGCGATGCGGTGGTCGGATATGGACGCCTACGGCCACGTCAACAACACCGCCTACCTCGCCTACCTCGAGCAGGCCCGGGTGTCGATGTTCTTCGACCGCTACGACTCGTCCTTCTCGCGTGGCACCGTGGTGTCCCATCACGAGATCACCTACCTCCGTCCGGTCGTGTATCACCCGGAGCCCCTGCGCCTGGAGCTGTGGGTGGATCGGATCAGGGGCGCGTCCTTCAACGTGCTGTACGACGTGTTCGACGGTGACACCTTGGCGGCCCAGGCCCGGACGACGCTGGTGACCTTCGACTTCGACACCGACCGGCCACGGCGACTGACCACCGAGGAGCGGGCCATTCTCGACGAGTACACGGACAGGTCTGCCGAGAGCGCCGGCGACACGGCCGACGCGGCTGCCACCCGGCAGAGCGCGGGTTAAAGCGATGACGACCTCCCTTCTCGACGGCGCGCAGCTGCGGGACTTCACCCCGCTGGCCGAGCGGGCGGTATCCGTCGACGCGGCGTCGCTGATCCGGTTCCGGCGTGGTCCGGCAACGGTGGCTGGTTACGTCCGGCTGCCCTACGACGTCCTTGCCGGTCGTACGCTCGCGCTCCAGTCGCTCGGCGATGGATCCTTCGATGTCACGGTGTCGGCGGCGGACTTCCTGCGGTGGGTCGACGATCCCGCCGTGGTGCCGGTGGCCAAGGACGCGCACTGGCTCAGCGCTCTACCGCCCCGGGCGGGCTGGCAACGGGTGGAGCTGGTGCCCGATTCGGTGATCCGCGACCTCATCCGGTCGGGGGCCTCGCTTGCTCCCGATGCTGCCAGCCGGCGGGGCCAGGAGGCGTTGCTCGCTTCGGTCGTGCTCACCGCGACCGCGCCCGGTCAGCGAGTGGAGGTGCCGCTCGGGCCGTTCAGCGCGCTCACCCGGATGGGATTCCTGCCGCGGGACGCCCAGGCCGCCGTGGACGTCGCGCCGGGCTGGATCAGGGTCGCGACCACGCTCGGCTCGACATTCGTCAGCACCGGCAACGCACTGGGCATGCTCAGCCTCTGAACGACGGCAGTACGGCGCTTCAGGGAAGAACGTTTACCGGTACGCCGTGATCGGCGACCGTGGCCACCCGCACCGGCTCGAAGGTGCCCGGGTCGCCCGACCCCACGCTCACCGCGACGGTGAGCTGAGCACCCTGATGCTCCTCGGACGACACGTGCTCCATCGACACCTGCGCGAGCGGGACGCGGCCGGCCGCGGCGCTCAGGATGTCGTGCACCCGGTCTTGCTCGTCCGGCGGCCAGTACTGCGCGGTGACGGAGTTCCACACCACCGTCAGCACCCGGTGGCCGGCGTCCTCGGACAGCCGGGCGTCCAGCCACTCGCTCGCGGTGGAGCGGTCCACCGTCACCGGATGGTGCGCGGCGACCTGCAGGGCAGCCTTCAGCCGCTCGTGCCGTTCCAGGTCGTCCGGCCACACGAACGAGGTCAACGTGAGGCGTCCCTCTTCGGTTGTCGGGTCGACGGGCGCGAGATCACATCCCCGCCGCGACACGATCGTGTAGTCGACCGGCTGCACCGCCCCGATCACCGCGCGCTCCAGGCGCAGCGGTGAGTCGGCCGGTCCACTCGCCCACCCGGTCGGGGTGTCGCGGCCGATGCGGAAGTGATCGACCAGCAGGTTCAGCCCCGCGCTCGCGCCGGGCTCCAGCAATCGGATGCGGTCGAGCCCGGAACGCCGCACGGCGTCGAAGATGCCGACCAGCAGCGCCGTCGCGCGCCCGACCTCGTTGGTCTGCGGCACCACCTGCAGGGCGTCGCGAAGCTCCTGGACGTGCTCGGCCAGGACGGTGCGAAACGCCGGCCACGAGTTCCGGTAGTCCGCCGACCCGCCCAGGTTCGGGTAGTAGCTGCCGAGTTCGCGGGCTCGGCGGGTGAGCACCAGCCGCTGCAGCCTGGCGAGCAGGCGCAGCTGGACCAGGGACTCCGCCGGCGCGGCCTCCCAGTCCCGGCAGATCTCGCGCACCACGCCGCCGGACTCCCAGTCGTCGGCCAGGTGAGTGAGCAGGAACCGGTAGAGCCCCCGCATCTGCTGGGCATGGTCACGAAACTGGACGGCCAGCGTCGGGGTGCTCACGTTTTCCACGCTAAGCCAACGGGGCGGATCTCAGAATCTCAGACAGAAAGCGGTCGAGCTCAGACGCGTAGCCACACGGTGGTGTTGGGGGGCAGCGTGTCGCCCTCGATCGGCGAGGAGGACAGCAGGATCTCACCCGGCGGCAAGTCAACGGGTGTGTCACCGGCATTGAGCGCGACGACCAGGTTCGGGCCGCGGCGGTAGGCCAGGCAGCCGGCCGGTGCCTGCTGCCAGTGGAACGAGGAGCCGTGCAGCTCGGCGAGGCCGCGCCGCAACCCCAGCGCCTCGCGGAACAGCGACAGGGTCGAGTTGGCGTCGTCCAGTTCGTGCTCGACGGTGAAGAATTCCCATTCCGCGGGCATCGGCAGCCACGAGTCCTGGGACGAGCCGAAGCCGAACGGCGGGGTGACACCCTCCCATGGCAGCGGCACCCGCTCGCCGTCCCGGCCGCGCTCGGTGTGCCCGCTGCGCTCCCACGTCGGGTCCTGCAGCACCTCGTCCGGCAGGTCGACGTTCTCCAGGCCCAGCTCGTCGCCGTTGTAAAGGTAGGCGGTGCCGGGCAGTGACAGCATCACGAGGGCGGCAGCCCTACCGCGGGCCTTGCCGAGCTCGCCGCCGCCGTAGCGGGTGGTGTGGCGGACGACGTCGTGATTGGACAGCACCCAGGTGCAGGGCGCGCCGACCTCGGCCATGGCGGTCAGCGAGTCGTCGATGGCGCCCTGGAAGTCCTTGGCCGACCACTCCGCCAGGACCAGTCGGAAGTTGAATGTCAGGTGCAGCTCGTCCGGACGGACATAGAGCGCGAGCCGCTTGTCGTCGGGTACCCACGCCTCGCCGACCGCCATCCGGTTGGGGTAGGTGTCCAACACTCGGCGGAACATCCGCAGGTGCTCGTGTACGCCGTCCTGGTCGAAGCGGAGGTCGGGGTCCAGTTGGGTGTTGGGGCCGTTGTAGTGCGACAGATCCATGTCCGGGAGCCCGGCGGGCTTGGCCATCGAGTGCGCGACGTCGATGCGGAACCCGTCGACGCCACGGTCCATCCAGAACCGCAGGATGCGCTCGAACTCGGCGGAGATCTCGGAGTTGTCCCAGTTCAGGTCGGGCTGCTCGGGGGCGAACAGGTGGAGGTACCACTGGCCATCGGGTACCCGGTTCCACGCCGACCCGCCGAACATCGCGGGCCAGTTGTTCGGAGGTTCCGAGCCGTCCGGGCTCTTGCCGTCGCGGAAGATGAACCGGGCTCGTTCGGGGGAACCAGGAGCGGCCGCAAGTGCCTGCTGGAACCACACGTGCTGGTCGGAGAAGTGGTTGGGCACGATGTCGACGGTGACCTTGATGCCGCGGGCGTGCGCATCGGTGACCAGCGCGTCGAAGTCCCGCAGCGTGCCGAACATCGGATCGACATCGGTCGGGTCGGCGACGTCGTAGCCGCCGTCGGCCATCGGCGACGTGTAGAACGGGCTCAGCCAGATGGCGTCGATGCCGAGCAACTTCAGGTAGTCCAGCCGATTCCGGACGCCGATCAGATCGCCCATTCCGTCGCCGTTTCCGTCCGCGAAGCTCTTGGGATAGATCTGGTAGAACACGGCGCTGCGCCACCAGTTCGCGCCGCTGAGGGCCGCCGCGCCCTCGTGCTGGTCGAAGCCGGTGTCCTCGTCGAACGGGTTGTCACCGAAGCCCGCCTCCCAGTCCGAGGGCTGGTTCGGGGTGCTGCTGGGCTGGTCGGACACGCGTTCCTCCGGAGTGGGTTGGCTGCGGCACGGGTCTTCTGTAAGCCCTTGCAGCGTCATTCTTTATCGATTAAGAGAAGGCAGTCAAGCTGGCGTTCCCGGTGCGCGGCGCCGGTTGCTCGACGTCAGGCCATGCTGTTGCGCATGGAGTCGGCCGCCATCGTGAGGTAGTTCCAGATCCGGTCGTGGATGTCGGCCGGCAGGTCCAGCGAGTCCAGCGCCGACCGCATGTGGCGCAGCCAGGCGTCCCGCTCGGCGACCCCGATGACGAAGGGCGCGTGCCGCATCCGCAGCCGGGGATGCCCCCGGCTCTCGGAGTAGGTGCTCGGGCCACCCCAGTACTGGATCAGGAACAGGGTCAGCCGCTCTGCCGCGGGTGCGAGATCTTCTTCGGGATAGAGCGGTCGCAGGATCGGGTCCGCCGCGACACCCTCGTAGAACCGTTCTACCAGCAGCCGGAAGGTCTCGCTGCCACCCGCCTTCTCGAAGAACTCGGAACTGACCATGCCTCCATTGTGACGGGTGCGCTACCGGTGCTCGGCCGGGCGCTCTGGAGGGCGGCCAAAAATACGTGATGCGCGAACCGCTTTCGTCAGGTTCACTGGACCCCACACTCGGAGGTGAGGCCGGTGCCGGGGACGCTCGTGCTCAATGCGTCGTACGAACCGCTGTGCGTCGTGCCGATGCGCCGCGCCGTCGTGCTGATCCTGTCCGAGAAAGCCTATGTGGTGGAGTCCGGACAGGGCTTCCTGCACTCGGCGCACACGTCCGTCCCCATTCCGCACGTGGTGCGCCTTGCCCGCTACGTCCGGGTGCCCTATCGGCGGCAAGTGCCGCTGACTAGGCGGGCGGTGCTGGCGCGGGACGCTCACCGCTGCGCGTACTGCGCGGTCCGGGCAGACACCATCGACCACGTCCTGCCGCGCTCGCGCGGTGGCCGCAATGAGTGGACGAACGTCGTCGCGGCCTGCGCCCGCTGCAATCATCGCAAGGGCGACAAGCTGCTGGTCGAGCTCGGCTGGAGCCTGCAGCACGCTCCGGTGCAGCCGTCGGCCAATGTGGCGCTGGTGCTCGGCTGGGCGGTGCGCGACCCGTCCTGGGAGCGGTATCTCGGCTACGGCACCGAAGTGCTGGACCTGACGGCCACCGCCTGAGCCGTGCGTCCGGGCTGAGTCGGGTTACTGAGGGGGCCTGACTGACAGCGCGGAGCGACTGTCAGGGCCGAGCGCTAGCCTGCGAGTCATGGCCGAATTGCACGATCTCAGCGCCCTCGACGCCGCTGCCGCGATCCGTCGACGAGAGGTGAGCCCATCCGAACTGGTCGGGCACTACCTGGACCGGATCGACCGCCTGGACGACCGGATCGGCTCTTTCGTGACCGTCACGGACGAGGCGGCCGGGGCTCAGGCCGCTCGGGCCGACGCCGCGGTGCTGGCCGGTGCGGATCTCGCACCGCTGCACGGAGTGCCGACCGCGATCAAGGATCTGAACCTCACCCAGGGTGTTCCGACGAAGTTCGGCTCGGCGCTGTTCCGGGACTTCGTGCCGCCCGTCGATGACCATGTGGTGACGCTGCTCCGCCGGGCCGGCACCATCTCGCTCGGCAAGACAGCCACCCCGGAATTCGGGCTGCCCTGCTACACCGAGACCGACATCGGGCCGCCGGCTCGCACGCCGTGGGACACCAGCCGGCTCGCCGGAGGATCGTCAGGAGGGGCGGCCGCGGCAGTCGCCTCGGGCTTCCTGCCCATCGCGCAGGGCTCCGACGGCGGTGGTTCGATCCGGATTCCGGCCAGCGTCACCGGCCTGTACGGCATCAAGCCGGCCCGGGGACGGATCTCGCGCGGCCCGCTGGACGCCGACTCGTCCAACCTGTCGGTGCTGGGGCCGCTGGCGCGGACGGTCCGGGACGCCGCGGCGTTTCTGGACGCGACCGCCGCCCCGCAGCCGGGCGATCCGCAGTGGGCGCCGCCGTTGCCGGCCGGCCAGACGTTTCTGGGGTGGTGCGATCGGACGCCGGAGCGATTGCGGATCGGGCGCTACCTGCAGCCACCCATCCCGGGCGCCGAGATCGATGCGCAGTGCCGGCTGGCCTGGGAGAACGCAAGCGCGTTACTGGAGAGCCTCGGGCACGAGGTGGTCGACATCGACCTGCCCATTCCGCCGAACGTGATCCCGGCGTTCGAGACGGTGTGGGCGGTGTCGGCGGCGAGTACGCCGGTAGACCCCCGCCAGGAGTCCCAGCTGAGGCCGTTGACCAGGCACCTGCGCCACCGGGGCTCCCAGGTGAGCGGGGCTCAATACTCCGCCGCCCTGGGGCTGCTGTCGATGATCAGCAGGCAGGCGATCGTGACCACCGCACAGTACGACGCGGTGCTGACGCCGACGCTGGCGTTGCCGCCCCGCCCGATCGGCTGGTTCTGCGGAACTGCGGACGCTCCGATCGACCCGGCCGAGGACTTCGAGCGTCAGAAGCGATTCACCCCGTACACGGCGGTGTACAACGCCAGCGGTCAGCCGGCCGCCAGCCTGCCGCTGCACTGGACGCCCGAGGGCCTTCCGGTCGGCGTGATGCTGGTCGGCCGTCCCGCCGGCGAGGCATCGCTGCTGGCACTGTCGGCCCAGCTAGAGGCCGCGTCGCCGTGGTCGGAGCGGCACCCGGCGATCTGGCATGACTAAGACCTTCGATAGCGTGGACAGACACGTAGGTGTGCGGTGCAGGACAGCTCTGCGCGGCTACGAGGCTGGCGGGACACGCCGTTATCGGTTGGAGGAATGCGTATGAGCATCGTTCAGACGGTGTTGATCTACATCGGGATACCGGTGGTGGCTTTCGCGCTCCTCGCAGTGGTGACCTTGGGTCCGGGGGCCAGTCGCGCGCCGCGCTACCGTCCCGGCTCCCCGTGGCAGTACAAGCCGGTCTGGTACCTGCCGCATCCCGAGCACAGCGGTCCGGTCTCCAGCCTCGAGGTCCGTACCAACGCTGCCGCGTCGAGTCGGCTGGCCCTGCAGGGCAGTGTGGCGGAGCCGGTCAAGGCCAGTGGAGGTGCCAGCGGTGAGTGGTAGCAGCAGCGTGAGTGGAGGCACCAGCATGAGCCGGCACAGCGCCACCGCGATCGGCCATGACGACACCGGGACAGATCCGGAGCCGGACGCGGGCTCGGTGGCGCCAGGGGCGCCGGCGAGGGGCACCCGCCCGCAGGACAAGAGTCACGACTTCACCGTGCCGCGGGCCCCGCTGGTCAGCCGCGACCGGCCCTTCCAGCAGACCCAGCTCAACCGGATCGACGAGGCGCTGACCCTGGCCTCTCGCGAGACCGGCCTGCTCTTCAGCGTGTACGTGGGCGAACTCGGCGCGGACCCGCGGACCACCGCCGAGGCGCTGTTCGGCAAGCTGGGCAGCAGGCACCCGGCCCCGGTCTTGGTTGCCCTTTCACCCGCGGAGCGAAAGCTCGAGATCGTCACCGGCGGCGAGTCGGCACGCCGCATTCCGAACCGCGCGGCCGGACTGGCCGCGCTGGCCATGCGCGGGTCGTTCAGCAACGGCGATCTTGCCGGCGGCATTGTCAGTGGCCTGCGCCAGCTTGCCGATGCTGCCGGCCGGAAGTGACTGACCCCGCGCTCATCCGATTCAAATTTGTTCGCCGAACGAAACACTTCCCGATAGGGTAGTGGGCGATGACTGCCAGCCTGCCTGATCGGTCCGCGCATGCGGAGGCCGTATCAGCACTCAAAGCCTCGTACGCCGCGATCCCGTCCGGGCGTCCGGTACGGCTGGCCAAGCGCACCTCGAACCTGTTCCGACCGCGCACGGCTGAGGCGGCAGCCGGTCTGGACGTGTCCGGCCTGGCCGGCGTGATCTCCGTAGATCCGGTCGCGCGCACCGCCGACGTCCAGGGGATGTGCACGTACGAGCGGCTTGTCGAGGCGACGCTGCGGCACGGCCTGATGCCGATGGTGGTGCCGCAGCTCAAGACCATCACGCTGGGCGGTGCGGTCACCGGCCTGGGCATCGAGTCCTCGTCGTTCCGTAACGGCCTGCCGCACGAGTCGGTGCTCGAGATGGACATCCTTACCGGCGCGGGGGAATTGCTGACGGTCAGCCGCAGCGAGCACCCCGACCTGTTCGCAGGCTTCCCCAATTCCTATGGCAGCCTCGGTTACGCCGTCCGGCTGCGTATCGCGCTCGACCCGGTGCAACCCTTCGTCGCGCTGCGGCACGTCAGGTTCGACGACCTGGACGGCCTGGCCGGCGCTATCGCCGACATCACGGCGGGGCGGTCCTGGGACGGCGAGCCGGTCGACTTCCTCGATGGCGTTATGTTCGCCGCGAACGAGGCGTACCTGAGCCTCGGGCGCTGGTGCAGCAGCCCGGCCGACGCGGGGGTGGACACCGCCAGCGACTACACCGGTCAGCGAATTTTCTATCGGTCCATCCGCGAGCTCTCCCGGGATTGCCTGCATGTCGGCGACTACATCTGGCGCTGGGATACCGACTGGTTCTGGTGCTCGGGTGCCTTCGGCGTGCAGAACCCGCTGGTGCGACGGGTGTGGCCCGCGCGTTACCGGCGCAGCGACTTCTATCACCGGCTGATCGGTCTGGACCACCGATTCCGGGTGGCCCAGAAGATCGATCGGGCCCGCAAGCTGCCCTCGCGCGAGCGGGTGGTGCAGGACGTCGAGATCCCGCTCGAGCGCACGGCCGACTTCCTGCGCTGGTTCGAGCGCAACGTCGGGATGTCACCGGTGTGGCTGTGCCCGCTCCGGCTGCGCCAGCCCGCGACCGGGCCTGCTGCAGCCAGCGGTACTGGCGCCGAGCAGGCTGACGGTGGTAGAGCTGAAAGCGAGTCGATGGGCGCCAAGCCATGGCCGCTGTACCCGCTCTCCCCGGGCCAGAGCTACGTCAACGTGGGATTCTGGGGAACGGTCCCGATCGCCGAGGGCAGGCAGGACGGCGATGTCAATCGCCTCATCGAGACAGCCGTCGCCGATCACGCCGGGCACAAGTCGCTGTACTCCGACGCCTACTACGACGAGGACACGTTCAACGCCGTCTACGGCGGGGCCGTGTACGCGGAACTCAAGGAAGAATACGATCCCGGTCATCGACTGACCGGCCTCTACGAGAAGGCGGTGGGGCGGCGATGAAAATTGCTGATGCTGTTCAGACACTGACGGTGGACGCGCCGCCGATCCGGTTCGAGGCTTACGACGGCAGCGCCTTCGGTGATGCGGGCGCGCCGTTCAGCCTGCGATTGGTGAGCGAACGCGGCTTGAGCTACTTGGCAACCGCGCCCGGTGACCTGGGGCTGGCGCGGGCGTACGTGGCCGGTGACCTCGACCTCGCCGGCGCCCATCCGGGTGACCCGTACGAGGCGCTGAAGGCGCTGGGTACTTGGCGGTTCCGGCGCCCCACCCCGCGCGAGGTCAGCGTGCTGGTGCGCGAGATCGGCTGGCGTCGGCTGATGCCACCGACACCACCGCCGCAGGAATCGCTGCCCCGCTGGCGGCGCAACCTCGAGGGCCTCCGGCACTCACGCAACCGCGACGCGGGCGCTATCGGCAAGCATTACGACGTCTCGAACCGGTTCTACGAGCTCGTTCTCGGCCCGTCGATGGCCTACACCTGCGCGGTGTTCCGGAAGCCGGACGCCAGCTTGGAAGAGGCCCAGGAGGAGAAGTTCGACCTGGTCGCCCGCAAGCTGGGTTTGGCGCCGGGCATGCGACTGCTCGACGTCGGGTGCGGCTGGGGCGGCATGGTGCGGCACGCGGCGAAGCACTACGGCGTGCAGGCGCTCGGCGTGACGCTGTCGGCCGAGCAGGCGAGCTGGGCGCGGGCCGCGGTCGAGCGTGACGGGCTGACGGGTCAGGTCGAGATCCTGCACAGGGATTACCGTGATTCTCCCGGGTCGAATTACGACGCCGTCAGCTCGATCGGCCTGCTGGAGCACGTCGGGGTGAAGAACTACCCGTCGTACTTCGGGTATCTGGCGGGCAAGCTGCGCGACGGTGGCCGGCTGCTCAACCACTGCATCACCCGCCCGGACAACCTCGCGAGGGCTCTGCCGGGTCAGTTCATCGACCGCTACGTGTTTCCCGACGGTGAGCTGACCGGCTCCGGTCGGATCATCACCGAGGCGCAGAACGCGGGCCTGGAGGTGCGCCACGAAGAGAACCTGCGTGAGCACTACGCGTTGACGCTGCGCGAGTGGAACGCCAACCTCGTCGCGAACTGGGACGCCTGTGTCGCGGAAGTGGGGGAGGCGACCGCGCGCGTGTGGGGCCTGTACATGGCGGGTTCCCGGCTTGGCTTCGAGACCAATGGGGTGCAGTTACACCAGGTGCTGGCGGTCAAGGTGCCCGAGTCCGGCGATGCCGGCTTTCCGCTGCGGCCCGACTGGCAGTCCTGAGCCAGCCGTTCGGCAGACTGTCGACACGACGACTTGGTGCCGGGAGTCCGGCCCATCGCTGGGCAGCACCGCAACGTGACGCCCCGCAGCTTTCAGGACGTGGTGTGCAGCCAAGTCGTGAGGGCCTGCAGACGTTCGGCGTTTCGCTTCTTGCCCATAGCCAACGGGTACCTGCCGACGTCGATGTTGTAGACAGTCCCATCCCATAGTAGCGCTTGCAATGATTGCTGGCCGAGCCTGGTGCCACCGCTCGTCCCGAGCCGGAACTCCTCGATCTCGGTCCGTGTGAGTACGCGGGTGCCGAGGTTGTTGCGAATGGCCAGTGTGCCGTCTGGTGCGGACGTGACGCCGAGCCTCAGCAGCCGGTAGCCGAGTCCCAGCCCGAATGCCATGAATACGAGGCCGATGGCGGCCGACGCTCCGTGCACGTGGATTATTGTGCTCCAGCCGACCATGGCGAGCCAGAAGATCAAGAAGGCAACAACGTAGACACGGATGAGGAGCGGCGGGCGGATCGTCACGTTGTTCGTGTCACTGGTCACAGCGGTCCGTTACGCTGCCGAGCCCGCGGTGGTGTCGGTGGCACGAGCAGCCAGCGCCCGCGCCACGTCCGCGCGGCCTTCGCCGACCAGCCGGCGCAGCGCGGCCGGGTGCTTCGGGTCCGCCAGGAACTCGTCCGCCCGCCGCAGGGTGTCTTCGGAGATCGCGGTGGACCAGGTCGGGAACATGCCGACGATGATGTCGGAGGCCATCTCCGGCGTACGGTGCTGCCACACGTCCGCGGCCTGCTCGAAGTACTTCGCCGTGTACGGCGCGAGTAGTTCCCCCTGCAACGAATGGTGAAATCCGTTCAGCACCGCCCGCATCAGAGCGTTGCTGAGGCTCTGGTCGGTGAGCGCCGCCGACCACGCGGCCGCCTTCGCCTCGGCGGTCGGCACCAGCGCCCGCGCGGTGGCCGCGGCCCGGGCGCCGGCAGAGGTCTTGTCAAGCTGCGCCTGCGCCGCGATCTCGGCCTCTCCAGCCCGGCCCCGGGCGACGAGGGCGAACAGCAGCGACCAGCGCAGGTCGGTGTCCATCGCCAGCCCTTCCAGCGTCCGCTCGCCGGAGACCAGGTCCGCGATGAACTGAACCTGCTCGTCGGTGCATGCCGAGCCGAGCAGGGCCTGCACCCACGCCAGCTGGTGGTCCGATCCCGGGGCAGCGTTGCACGCCGCGGTCATCGCCACGTCGCCGAAGGCCGCCCGTCCGGTGTCGGCCCACTCCGGGTCGGCGTAGATCTCCAGCGCCCGCAGGGATTGCCGGATGATGGACTGGACGACGCCGATCTCGGACTCCGCCGGCAGCCCGGCCATTGCCAGCTCCAGGTACTCGCGGATGGCCAGCTCGCCGTCGCGCACCATGTCCCAGGCCGCGGACCAGCACAGGGTCCGCGCCAGCGAGTCCTCCAGCGCGCCGAGACCGCCGGCCAGCAGCGTCTGCAGGCTGTGCGCGTCCAGGCGCACCTTGCAGTACGTCAGATCATCGTCATTGACCAGCACCAGGTCCGGCCGGACCGTCCCGACCAGCTCGGCAATGTCGGTGCGGTCGCCGTCCAGGTTGACCTCGACGCGGCCGGTGCGCGCCAGCTTGCCGTGGCCGTCGTAGGAGTACAGGCCGACGTCGAGGCGGTGCGGGCGCAGCACGTTGTCCTTGGCCGTGGTGGTCGGGGCCGTTTGGGTCAGCGCGAACGAGCTGAAAGTCCCGTCCTCGTCGACGGTGAAGTCAGCGGAGATGGTGTTGATGCCGCTGGTCTCGAGCCAGCGCTTGGCCCAGTCCGCCAACTCGCGGCCGGACGCCGCCTTGAGCGAGGTCAGCAGATCCTGCAGCGTGGTGTTGGAGTAGGCGTGGTCGGCGAAGTACTGCCGGACCCCGGCGAGGAATTCGTCCAGCCCCACATAGGCCACCAGCTGCTTCAGGACGCTGGCGCCCTTGGCGTAGGTGATGCCGTCGAAGTTGACCTCGACCGCTTCGGCGTCGGGGATCTCGCAGGCGATGGGGTGGGTCGAGGGCAGCTGGTCCTGCCGGTACGCCCAGGTCTTCTCGGTGTTGGCGAAGGTGGTCCAGGCATGCGTCCACCGGGTGGCCTGCGCCTGCGAGATGGTCGCCGCCCACTCGGCGAACGACTCGTTCAGCCAGAGGTCGTCGAACCAGCGCATCGTCACCAGGTCGCCGAACCACATGTGTGCCATCTCGTGCAGCACGGTGGTGGCCCGGCGCTCGTAGCGGGTGTCGGTGACCCGACTGCGGAACACGTAGTCCTCGAGGAACGTCACGCAGCCGGCATTCTCCATCGCCCCGGCGTTGAACTCGGGCACGAAGAGCTGGTCGTACTTGCCGAAGGCGTAACGAACTCCGAAGTTCTGGTGGTACCAGTCAAAGCCCTGCTTGGTGACCGTGAACAGGTCCTCGGTGTCGAAGAACTGGCTCAGCGACGTGCGGCAGTACAGCCCCAGGTCTATGCCGTCGTGGTGGTCGAGAGCCTCGAAGAACGGGCCCGCGACCAGCGCGGTGATGTAGGTGCTCATCGGTGGCGTCGTCGCGAACTCGGTGCGGGCCGAACCCCTGCCTGCGTCGGTCACCTCACCCGCGGCGCCGTTGGAGATGACCTTCCAGTGCGCCGGAGCGGTGACCCGCAGCGAGAACGGCGCCTTCAGGTTGGGCTGGTCGAAGCAGGCGTACATCCGCTTGGCATCGGTCGTCTCGAACTGGGTGTAGAGGTAGACCTCTTCATCCACCGGGTCCACGAAGCGGTGCAGGCCCTGCCCGATCGTGGTGTAGAGCAGGTCGGCGTCGACCACGAGCACGTTCCGGTCGGCGAGCCCGGTCAGCGTGATCCCGTGCTCCGGGTCATAGCCGCTGGTGTCGACCGCCGTGCCGTTCAGGGCGACCTCGTGCAGGCGGTCGGCCACCACGTCGATGAAGGTGCTCGCCCCCGGCTCGGAGGCAGTGAACGTCACGGTGGTGCGCGAACGGAACGTCCGGACGCTCGGCTCGCCACTTGCGTCGGTGAGATCGAGGTTGACGTCGTAACCGGATACCTGGAGGAGTTCCTGCCGGCGCCTCGCGTCCTCTCTGGTGAGATTGGGAACGCGAACGGTGTTGGCGTCGATGAGGGTGTCGCTTGCACCGTCGTCGGCACCGGTGTGGTCGTGGCGCACGGAATGCCGCTCCTTCAAGCTACGTTGGCGTTTAGTGAAGTTACTCTTTCATATCTGCCAAGACTTCATATCTGCCAAGACTTCATATCTGCCAAGACGTTAGGGGTATCTGATGACCACGGTAGGGGATGCGGCGCGGCCCACGGTCGACTTCTGGTTCGATCCGTTGTGCCCGTTCGCCTGGATCACCTCACGATGGATCCTGGAGGTCGAGAAGGAACGCGACATCGATCTCAATTTCCACGTCATGTCGCTTGCGGTGCTCAACGCCGACCGCGAGCTGCCGGCGGACTACCGCGCGATGATGGACGAGGCGTGGGGTCCGGTCCGGGTGGCGATCGCGGCGGAGGAGCAGGCCGGCACACCGGTACTGCGCAAGCTCTACACCGCCCTGGGCACCAAGCGCCATGACGAGGGACGGGAGCTGGACCGCGCGGTGATCATCGAGGCGCTGGCCGAGGCCGGCCTGCCGGAGAGCCTCGCCGACGCCGCCGATTCCACCGACTACGACGAGGCCCTGACCACCTCGCACCACGCCGGCATGGACCCGGTCGGCATGGACGTCGGCACCCCGGTGATCCACGTCGACGGCGTCGCGTTCTTCGGCCCGGTGCTGACCCGCAGCCCGCGCGGCGAGGACGCGGTCAAGGTCTGGGACGGCACCCGGCTGCTGGCGGGATACCCGTACTTCTTCGAGCTCAAGCGCACCCGCACCGAGTCGCCGCGGTTCGACTGACATGGCACCCGCGGGACCAGAACCGCTGTTTCACCTCGTCCCCGAGCCGCAGTGGCGTGCTGCCAGAGAGACCGGCGTGTACGCGCCGGTCTCTCTGGCAGCGGAGGGCTTCGTGCACTTCTCCTACCGTGAGCAGGTCGCCGGGACCGCCACCGGCTCTATGCCGACAAGCAGGACCTGATCGTGGTCGAGGTGGACCCGGCCAGGCTCGGGCAGCCAGTCGTGGACGAGGACCTCTACGGTGCCGACGAGGAGTTTCCGCATGTGTACGCGGCCATTCCGACGTCGGCCGCGGTGGCCGAGCACCCGCTGCGCCGCACGCCGCACGGCCAGTTCGAGTTCTGACCCAGGCCGACCGAAGCCACCGGTCGAGCGGATGAGCGCTCAACCGGTGGCGTTCGGGGCGCCTGTGCTGTCGGTATGCTTGCGCGGTGACAACTGCCCCCGACCGTCCCACGGTTGACGGCTTGGAAGCCAAGTGGGACCAAGTCTGGCAACGCGACGAGACCTACCGATTCGACCGGACGAAGAGCAGGGCTGAGGTCTACTCGATCGACACCCCCCCGCCGACCGTCAGCGGTGAGCTGCACCTGGGCACCGTGTTCGGCTACGTGCAGGTCGACGCCATCGCGCGCTTCCGGCGAATGCGCGGCCGCGCGGTCTTCTATCCGATCGGCTGGGACGACAACGGCCTGCCGACCGAGCGCCGGGTGCAGAACCTCTATGGAGTGCGGTGCAATCCCGCCCTGGACTATGACCCCGACCTGAAGATCGAGGCCGATCCGAACCGCAAGGGCAGGGCGCCGCAGCGCGACGTCTCGCGTCCGAACTTCCTGGAGCTGTGCCACCAACAGACCGAGCTTGACGAGAAGGTCTTCGAGCAGGTGTTCCGCGACGTCGGCCTGTCCGTCGACTGGAACCTCGCCTACGCCACCATCGATGACCGCTGCCGGCGGATCGCCCAGCGTGCCTTTCTGCAGAACGTCGCCAAGCAGGACGCCTACATCGCCGAGGCCCCCACGCTCTGGGACGTCGACTTCCAGACCGCCGTCGCGCAGGCCGAAGTCGAGGACCGTCCGGTCAAGAGCTCCTACGTCCGGCTGCTCTTCCAACGCCCGGACGGCAGCACCGTCGAGATCGACACCACCCGTCCGGAACTGCTGCCCGGCTGCGTGGCCGTCGTGGTCAGTCCGGACGACCCCCGGTACGCCGACCTGATCGGCACCGAGCTGACGACGCCGCTGTTCAACGTTGCCGTTCCGGTGCTGGCCCATCGGCTGGCCGACGCCAGCAAGGGCACCGGCATGGCCATGGTGTGCACCTTCGGCGACAACACCGACGTCATCTGGTGGCGCGAGCTGCGGCTGCCGCTGCGCTCGATCATCAACCGGGACGGCCGGCTGCGACGGGCGGTTCCGGAGTGGCTCTCGTCCGGCGCTGGAAGCTTCAGCAGTGCCGAGGAGCTGTGGGCCGACTTCGCGGGCAAGACCGCGGCCCAGGCCCGCGCCCGGATCGTTGAGCTGCTGACCGATGCGTCGCTGGTCGCCGGTGAGCCGCGGCCCATCGAGCACGACGTCAAGTTCTACGAGAAGGGCGACCGGCCGCTCGAGATCGTCACCAGCCGCCAGTGGTACATCCGCAACGGCGCGCTGGACACCGAGCTCCGCAACCGGCTGCTGCGTGGCGCCGCCGAGCTCAACTGGTACCCCGAGTTCATGCAGACCCGGCTGGAGCACTGGATCGCCGGGCTCAACACCGACTGGCTGGTGAGCCGGCAGCGCTTCTTCGGCGTGCCGCTGCCGCTCTGGTACCCGATCGACGCCGACGGGGTGCCGATCTGGAGCGAGCCGATCGTCCCCGAGGTCGAGCGGCTGCCGATCGACCCGCAGGTCGACGTGCCCATCGGTTTCGACGCGTCCCAGCGCGGACTCCCTGGCGGATTCACCGGTGACCCCGACGTCATGGACACCTGGGCCACCTCGTCCCTCAGCCCGCAGATCGTCTGTGGGTGGACCGAGGACGACGACCTGTTCAGCCGCACCTTTCCGATGGACCTGCGCCCGCAGGGACCCGAGATCATCCGGACCTGGACGTTCTCCACCATGCTGCGCGGCATCCTGCAGCACGACTGCCTGCCCTGGGCGAATGTCAGCATCAATGGCTGGATCCTGGACCCGGACCGCAAGAAGATGTCCAAGTCCAAGGGCAACGTCGAGACTCCGGCCAGCCTGGTGGCGGACTTCGGTGCCGACGGCGTCCGCTACTGGGCCTGTCGCGCGGGTCAGGGCGTCGACACCGCCGTCGACCGCGGCCAG
Organism: Jatrophihabitans lederbergiae; assembly: GCF_031845305.1. Lineage (NCBI taxonomy): Bacteria > Bacillati > Actinomycetota > Actinomycetes > Jatrophihabitantales > Jatrophihabitantaceae > Jatrophihabitans > Jatrophihabitans lederbergiae. The sequence goes on from NZ_JAVREH010000003.1 coordinate 141,041, forward strand.
ATGCGGGTCGGCCGCCGGCTCGCCGTGAAGCTGCTCAACGTGTCGAAGTTCGTCCTCGGTCTGGTGTCGGAAGACCTGCAGGGTGGCGCGGTCACCGAGCCGGTCGACCTCGCCATGCTGCGCCAGCTGGCCAACGTGGCCGACCGGGCCACGGCCTCGTTCGACCGCTACGACTACCGGCAGGCGCTCGACATCACCGAGGAATTCTTCTGGCGCTTCTGCGACGACTACGTCGAGCTGGTGAAGTCCCGGTCCTACGGCAGCGACGATGGTGCCCGCTCGGCGCAGGCGGCGTTGGCCGCGGCGCTCTCGGTGCTGCAGCGGCTGCTGGCCCCGATGCTTCCGTTCGTCGCCGAAGAGGTGTGGTCGTGGTGGCAAGAGGGTTCGGTGCACCGCGCCGAGTGGCCCACCGCCGACTCGCTCACCCCGCAACTGGCCGGCCTGGACGAGAGCGTGACGGCGGCCTTCGACACCGCGGCGACGATATTGCGCCATGTTCGCAAGGCAAAGACGGACGCCAAGAAGGGCATGCGCTGGCCGGTTCGGCTGCTGCGCGTGCAGGACAGCGCTGACGTGCTGGCCGTCCTTCGGCGCACCCTGGTCGACGTCCAGGCTGCCGGTACGGTCGCCGAGGTCGAACTGGTCGAGGCGGCAGAGCAGTCGGTGACCATCACGTTGGCCGACGAGATGCCCGAACAGGCTTAGCGAACTCCCCGCTCAGCGCAGCCGGTCGCGCAGCTGAGGATCACACACGAACCAGGGCTGTTCGGCCTCGGCCACCGCACTGAGCTCGCCAGCCGCGCGATGCTGGGCGAGTGCAGCCTCGGCGGCATCGAGCTCACGGTCCGCCGCACGGGCCTCTCGGGCATCGGCGCGCAGCCACCGCCCGAACACCAGCGCCAGGAACGGCAGGTCGAGCAGCTCGGCGACGCACCACAGCACAGCACCTCCCAGTTGCTGGTCATGCAGCCACGGCGGCGCGAATGCGGAGCTGGAGCGGTGGTCGAAGAAGCCCGACACCGGCTTGGTCGACAGCCGCAGCACGATGCCCGGGACCGCGTCGAGCAGCAGCTCCACGAAGCCGACCGCGACGGCGGCACCCACCGCGATGGAGCTGGCGCGGTCATTGACCGACACCAGCGGCAGCACGATCAGCGCTCCGAACAGCACCAGCGCGAGCTGGACCAGCCAGTTGACTCCGGCATGTTCTGTCACCCAGCCGGGCACCGGGCCGAACAGCGCCGCCACGCACAGCACCGGCACCAGCGCCGGGCCGACCAGGGGGGAGGTGAAGACAGAGCCCAGCCGCGACTCGATCAGCCGTGCCACCAGGCCGGCGCCGGGTGCCTGCCGGGAGAGTTCCACCGGCTGTCCGCACATCAGCGGGAACGGCACGATCAACAGCAGCGCCAGGCACTGGCTCACCCACACCCAGTACACCGTCCGCCCGTAGACCGCCGCGGGGCCGCAACTCACCAGCAACAGCAGGACCAGACCGGTGACGAAGGAGGCGGTCCGCAGCCGGGGCCAGCCGCTCTCAGCGCTGGCCGCTGTCTGGTTCACGGCTGTCCGGTCGGCGGCTGTCCGGTTGCCGCCGCGTACCAGGCGCAGGTACCAGGCCAGGGCAGCCACCGCGAGGATGATCGCCACCGGCTGGACGGTCCAGGTGGTCAGCATCTTCGACGTCGAGGGCGCGCCAGCGGAAAGAGCGGATACAGCAGCCACCCGGCCATTGTCCGCCTCCGGTTAGCTGGCACTCTTAGTGGCATGCGCGTTTACCTGGGCAGTGACCACGCGGGCTTTGAGCTGAAAGTCGCGCTGCTGGAGCGGCTCAGGGCGGCCGGGCACGAGACGACCGACTGCGGCGCCTTCGACTACGACGCCGAGGACGACTACCCGACCTTCTGCATCGACGCCGCACAGCGGGTGGTGGCCGATCCGGGCAGCCTCGGCATCGTGCTGGGCGGGTCGGGCAACGGCGAGCAGATCGCCGCCAACAAGGTCCACGGTGTGCGGGCGGCGCTCGGGTACAACATCGAGACGGCGACCCTGGCCCGCCAGCACAACGACGCCAACGTGCTCGGTCTCGGTGCCCGGATGCATCCGCAGGAGGACGCGTTCGCCATCGTCGACGTGTTCCTGGCAACGCCGTTCTCGGGGGAAGCCAGGCACGCCCGCCGGATCGGCATGCTCATCGAGTACGAGCAGAGCGGCGCATTGTCCAGCTAACCGGCGGGCGTCCAGCTAACCGGCGGGTGTCCAGCTAACCGGCGGGTGGCTGCCACTGCCGCCGGATGACCACGACGTCCCGCTCAGCGGCGGCCACATCTTCGGGCCGTGGCCGGGCCACATCCCGGGCGCGCAGCGCCCCCTGCACCCCGACCTGGGACGGCGTATTGCCCGCGAGGTCGCGCCAGCCATGCTCGGAGTCGCGGCCGTGCGGCCGCCCCGCGTGATTCGAGTTGGCCTTGCTCCGGCCGCGCTGCTGGCCCTGGCCCGCTCCGCCGTGCTGGCGAGTGAGGGTCTTGCTCGTCTCCGCCGTCTCGCTTCTCTCCGAGGCTTCACCGGTTTGAGGGGTTTCGTCGGTTTCCACCGGACCGGCGGCAGCGGGCGGTCCGGCCTGCCGTTGACCGCGACGCCGGCCCCGCGCGCCGGCATTTTCCGCTGCGCTCATCCGGTTATCTTCGCAGCCCGGAGAGGGGTTTTGCACCACCATGATTCCGGCCGGGTCAGCGAGCAGTCTGCGCCGCTGGCGCTGACGGCCGCACTTTGCCCTTCCGGGGATGGAACGAGCGTGATGTGGCGGTAGATGCCCTCACCGCGGCAGCTGCGAGGTGGATCGGCGCAGCAGTTCGCGCAGCCGCGCCAGCTGTCGATCGTGCCACAGCTGCCGGGTCTGGGCGAGGTGGCTGAGCCGGACCAGCGAGCGCACCAGGGCCGTCAGCCGGTGCGGCCAGCGGGCCAGGTCCACCGCGGGCAGCAGTCGGCATGGCAACGGCGATGGCGTGCCGTCCGCCCCCGCGGCCCAGCCGCGCCCCGGACGGGCGTACGGCCCGGTGGCCCGCCGGGGAAAGCGATGGGCGATGGCGAGCGTCAGCACGGCGATCAGGCCACCGGCCAGCACGTCGAGCAGGTAGTGGTTCGCGGTCACCAGCACCACCGTCGCGGTAATCAGTGGATAGCACAGCCAGGCCCACCGGGGCGAGATCGACCGGCGGGCGCCGGGCAGCCTGATCGGACCTGCCAGCCGGTAGGCGACCAGCGCCGTCCAGACCGCCCAGGCCAGGTGCAGCGAGGGAAAGGCGCCGTACTGGTCAGCTGTCACCGGGCCGCCGTGCGAGGTGCCGAACCCGGCATTGGCGACCGCATCGATGAACCCGCCGCCGGGCAGGAAACGGGGCGGGGCGGCCGGATAGCAGAGAAAGATCGCCAGGCCGAAGACGTTGGTCAGTACCAGCGCGTTGCGGACCCGACGATAACTGGCAGGCCGCCGCCACCAGCACCAGACCAGCACGCTGAGCGTCACCGAGACGTGCGCGAACTGGTACCAGTAGCTGGCCAGCAGGGACACGTCGGCGTGCCGGACCGCCCAGCCGTTGAGCACCCGCTCCATGTCGACGTGCAGCCGGCTCTCCACGTCGAGCAGGAACTGGCCATGTCGCAGGGCGGCCTGCTGGCGAACCTCGGCATGGGTCCGCACGAGGTCGTACGCGCGCAGCAGGAGCAGCACCACGACGATCTCGCCGATCACTCGCGGTCGCCGTACCACCGGCATCGGTGCAGGCGCGACAACGGCGGCGGGCCGGGTGGCCACGGCGCCGGTGCGCCCGCTCAGGTCCTCTTGGAACATTGTCTGGATCGCTCTCGTAGTCGAGGGCGGTCCCCTCCCGATCCGGTGTTCGCCTCGCGACCGAGCTCGGCCGCAAGGTTCCAGCTGCGTGGCCAGGTCGGCCAGCGACCCCTGATCCCGTCGATTCTCTCAGGTCGTCGGCCCCGGCGCAGTACCCGCCACACCGAACTCTTACCGCTGGTTCTTACCTGCTGGCCGAACCGCGGTGGCCCGTCAAAGCCTGAGCGCGCGCTCCACCCGGGCCGGATCGGCGGCTGGCACATCGGCTGCGTGGGACCCGGCTGCTCGAGCGCGGACTAGCTGGCGGGCCGGGGCAGCACGTCGTCCACGATCACGTTGACGGTGACCGTCTGCAGGCCGATCTTCTGCTGGAGTTCGGCCATCACCCGGCGCTGCACCTCATGCGCCATCTGGTGCGCGGGGTCGCCGTAGGTCACGGCCACGGCGAGTTCGACCACGGCGGTGCGGCCCAGCACCCCGACCGCGGCGTACGGGTGCCGGTGCCGGTGGGTCGCCTTGGCGACCAGCGCGGCGATTCGCGAGTCGGTCGTACGGCCCAGCGCGACGCGGACTCCGGGGACCAGCGCGGCGGTTTCACGGGCGACCGCCGCGACGACTCTGGCCGCGATCCGGATGGAACCGCCCTCGGTGAGCTGCAGGGTGTACCAGACGTCCTGCACCAGCTTGTCGACCTGCTTCATCACGGAGTTCTTCAGGCGCGCCGGCGTGTGCACCGGCGCGCGGGCGTACTCGTGCACCGGCGCCCAGAGCTGGCGGAACTCCGCCAGCGCGGCTCCGCAGTGCGGGCACTGCTGCTGGTGGGCGGTGAGCTGGTCACCCTGCCCGTCAGCCACCTGCTCCAGCAGTTCGTCGACGGAGGCTCCGCAGGCCAGTTCGCGCGACCCACGACGGAGCAGATCGCGGAGCGCGCCGGAGCCCGCTGTCGGGTCACTCATGATCGGCTGCTCACCTCCACTCCGCTAGAGCTGTTCCCAGTGTGCGCCGCGCGCGGAAGAGATGGCTGCGCACGGCCGCGACGCTGGAGCCGGTGATCGCGGCGACCTCGGCGTACGGCAGGCCCTCCAGGTGGTGCAGCACCACCACTATTCGCTGGGGCGGCGGAAGCGCCTGCACCGCGTTGCTCACCGCGTCCGTGGTCAGGTCGCGCTCCAGAGTCCGGGCCGGCTCGTTGGACTCGTCCGGCTGGTCGGCAAGCAGGTCCAGGGAGTCCGGGCGGCGATCGCGTTGGATTCGATTCAGCGCTCGGCGGGTGACGATGCGGTACAGCCACGTCGAGTAGGCGGACTCGCCCCGGAACCGCGGCAACTGCTGCCACGCGGCGACCAGCGCCTCCTGAGCCACGTCCTCGGCGTCGTGATGGTCACCGACGATGCGCAGCGCGACCCGGTAGGCGAGCGGCGCGTGTCGGCTGACGAGCTCGGCGTAGGCGTCGAGGTAGCCCTCTTGCGCGCGCTGGACGAGGTAGTCGTCATCGACCTCGTGCTCCAACGCGTCCCCTTCGTCGTGGGCGAGGTCGGCCCCCGCCGAGTGGCAGCGTAACTTGCGCCGCCGACGCTCCGTTCCCCCGCTCGGGCGCGGTGCCGACGAGCCGCGACCGGGTCGGAGCAAGGAACGGTCGAAAACTTCGGAAACTGGTGTGCGATCTTTTCCAACGGGCAGTGTCTTACTGTGCAGAGGACCCTGCACAACAACATGCACATCCTCACTGCCGGCGCTTCGGTGCGTGTTCGGCCGCCCGCCCGCCCGCCTCGGCACAGACGCAGTTCAGGAGATCACTCTCAATGACTGAATCCAGCACCACACTGAGCAAGAACCCACCCGGATCGAGTTCCGCGGTGTCGAGCTCCTCAGCGGGCTCCGCGGCACCTGACCGGCTGGCGACCGACGAGGGAAAGATCAGCGTCGCGCAAGGCGTGGTCCAGAAGATCGCCGGAATGGCCTGCCGTGAGATCAGCGGCGTGCACTCGATGGGAACCAGCCCCAACCGTGCATTCGGCGCCCTGCGTGAGCGCATCCCGGGCAGCTCGGGTCCCAATGTCGCCCAGGGCGTCGGCGTCGAGGTGGGTGAGACGCAGGCCGCGATCGATCTCGACATCGTGGTGGAGTACGGCGTGTCGATCGCTGATCTCGGCCGGAGCATCCAGCGCAACGTCAAGCAGTCGGTCGAGCGGATGACCGGACTCGAGGTGGTGGAGGTCAACATCAACGTCGACGACGTCTACCTACCCTCGGACGACGACCAGCAGCAGGAGACCCCGTCGCGCGTGTCATGAGCAGCAACCCGGTAGCCGTGAGGGATGGGGCCGAAGTCGACATCGACAGCGTCGCCGCGGCGGTGCGGGCCTGCCCAGGGGTTGATGACCTCGCCGCCGGCAGGCTCGCCAGTGTCGCGACCTACCTGCCGGGTCGGCAGGTCGCCGGGCTGCGAGTCGAGCCGGACCGGGTCACCGTGCAGGTGCGCGGCAGGTGGAACGTGCCGGTCGCCGAGGTGGCGAGTGAGATCCGGGCCGCACTCGCGCCCCTGGTGGGTACCCGGGTCGTGGATGTCGCCCTCGCTGATGTCGCCGATCCCGCCGAGCCGGCGGCGCTCACCCCAAGCACCTCCATGCCGCCACAGCTTCCCACTGGTGGGAGTGTGGAGACATGGAGGAATCCGAACGCCGGCGTAAAGCCGAGCGTCGGGAGTTCGTCCGCAACCACCATCCCGACCGCGGCGGAGACCCCGACGAATTCATAGTTGGCTTGCGCCGCTTCGACGCTCCATCCGCCCAGGCAGTGGGCGAGCCGCCACCTCGGGTCTTCGTCGTGGCGACCCCGCGCTGGCCGGTAAGCCTGGTCAGCCGGGCCGTCCGAGGCATCACCAGGCGCCACCGGCTCAGGCAGCGGCGGCGGGTCCGGTAAGCAGCCGCCTCGCTGTGCAGGTCCGTTGCCAGGCGGAAAATCGTGAACGTGGAACCACTTGCAGATTGTGAGATGACATGACCCGCACCACGCTCGGCATCCTGATCGGTCTCGCGCTCGGGTTCGCCCTGGCATTCGGCAGTTTCGGGCAGATGCTGATCGTCGCCCTGTTCGCTGTCATTGGTTTCGTCGTGGCGAAGGTCCTCGACGGTGACCTCGACCTGAGCCAGCTCTCCGGCCGCCGCGATCAGCGATGACCGCAACGATCAGTGATGCGGGCCAACCGCGACCCGGCGAGTCCTCGCAACAGCCCGCGGTGCCCGGGCGGGGTGAGCTCGGCACGCTGACCATCAACGATTCGGTGGTCGCCAAGATCGCCTCGCGCGCGGCTCTGGATGTCCCCGACGCCGGCGCGGCCGCACCTCGGGTGCTCGGCCGGTCGCTGGGCAAGGCCGGCGGACTCGGCCGGGAAAGCAGCCTGCAGGAACTGCCCAAGGCGAGCGCCCACGTGGACGGCTCGGTGGCTCTGCTCGACCTGCACATCAGCGTGCGCTGGGGCGCGTCGGTGCCCGGCACCGCCGAGGCCGTACGCGAGAGCGTGCGATCCCGGGTCAACGAGCTGACCGGGCTGAACGTCGCCGAGGTCACCATCGCCGTGACCGGCCTCGTCACCCACCTAGCCCCGCCGCCCCGTGTTCGCTGAGCAGGAAGGACAGAACTGATGAGACTCTTCAATCGGCTGCTGGCTGCCCTGATCAGCGTCGCGTTGATCGTGATCGGTGTCCTCTTGGTAGTCGAGGTGATCGCCGATCGGCTGGGCAAGGCCCCGGCGATCGTGCACTGGCACCCGGCCTACCACTGGGCACACCGCACCCAGTGGCAACAGGGCAGCGTCCGGGTGGCGTGCATCGCGCTGGCCGTCCTCGGCCTGATCCTGTTGCTCGCCGAACTCAAGCCCAGCCGGCCGTCCAGGCTTCGCACCACCTCCACCGACGTCGACTCGGCCTACGCCCGGCGTGGCGTGGCCGGTACGGTCCGGTCCGCGGTGGCGAAGGTGGACGGGATAAACCACGCCGACGTGACGGTCAAGCGTCGCAGGGTCAAGGTTTCGGCCACGACCGCGGGTCTGCAGCCGTTCACGGCCGAGAGCTTGCGCGAGCCGGTCACTACCGCGGCCCAGCAACGGCTGGACGCCCTCGAACTGGACCCGGCGCCGTCGCTGTCCGTCCGCGTGAGCACAAGGAGTCGCTGATGCACGCCGACCGCACCAACCGGGCCGCCGCGCTGCTGCTGGCGATCCTGCTGCTGGCCGCCGGAGTGATCGGCGCACTCGCGGGCTTCGGAGCCTTCGGCTCGGTCACCAAGCACGGGGGCCTGCTGTCCAACCGCGTAGGGGCCTACTTCTCCGATCATGGTGACTGGCTCTGGCCCGTCATCGCCGTGGCCGCGGCGATTCTGGCGCTGCTGGCACTGCGGTGGCTGCTGGTCCTGCTGTTCTCCACCGACCGGGCCAGCGACCTGACGATGACCGGAAACCGTTCGGCCGGTCGCACCACCCTGGCGCCGGGGGCGCTCACGGACGCGGTTTCGGAAGAGATCGGCGGCTACGCCGGCGTCCACTCGGCGCGAGCGCGGCTGATCGGCGACGCAACGAGGCCCACACTCGTCGTGGGCGCCACCCTGCACGACTCCGCCGACCTGCCGAGCCTGCGTCGTCGGATCGAGAGCCAGGCCATCGGCCACGCCCGTCAGGCGATGGCTGACCCGGAACTGCCGGTCCGCCTGGATCTCAACGTGACCGACCGTCAGGCCAGCCGGGTCGGCTGATCCGTCCGGCGTGATCTGACGTTCTATCTTTCGCGTGACGGTCCCGACACCGTGGGCCGTCAGGCGTCGCCGACCCCGAATGCGGGCCGGTCAGCCTCAGAGAGAGACATCCCAACATGGTCGAAGCCATCAATTATCAGAGGGGCGTGGAGAACGCCTGGTCTAATGTGGCCACCTTCATCCCGAAGCTCGTGATCTTTCTGCTGATCCTGGTCGTCGGATACTTCGTCGCCAAGGCCGTCACCAAGATCCTGTCGCGAGTGCTCACCAAGGTCGGTTTCGACCGTGCGGTCGAGCGCGGCGGCATCCGCAAGGCGCTGGAGAGCAGCCAGTACGACGCCTCCGACATCCTCGCCAAGCTGGTCTTCTACGCCATCATGCTGTTCGTGCTGTCGACCGCGTTCGGGGTCTTCGGTCCCAACCCGATCAGTGACTACCTGCACGCCGTCATCGCGTACCTGCCGCTGGTGTTCGTGGCCATCCTGATCGTCGTCATCGCCTCGGCGGTGGCCGCCGCGGTGAAGACCCTGATCCAGGGCAGCCTGTCCGGCCTTCCCTACGGCCGGGTGCTGGCCAACTCCGCGTCCGGCCTGATCCTGGCGCTGGGCGTCGTCGCGGCGCTGGACCAGCTGCACATCGCCACCCGGGTGGTCGACGCGGTGCTCTACGCAGCGCTCGCCGCAGTGGTCGGCGTGATCATCGTCGCCGTCGGCGGTGGCGGAGTCCGCACCATGTCCTCCCGCTGGGAAGCCACGGCCGCCCGTTACGACGAAGAGAAGCCCCGGATCGCCGCCGCTGCCCGCAATGCCCCCGGCGTGCGCGAGCAGGCGCGCCAGGCAGCGGGTCAATCTTCCACGTCCGTACGGTCCGGCAACCACGGTGGCGCGTCCGCTCCCGGACAGCGCTGACCCGTCACCGGCACTGACCGCGAACCGTCCCACCCAACCGCGGCCGTTCCACGGTCGCGGGCAACCAACCCGCACCAGCTATCAAGGAGATCAGCATGACCGCACCAGAGCAGTTGCAGAACGTCATCGGCCAGAACGCTGTGGACGCCGAGGGCGCCAAGATCGGTCGCATCGGCCAGATCTATCTGGACGACCGCACCGGCCAGCCTCAGTGGGTCACCGTCAGCACCGGCCTGTTCGGCTCCAAGGAGTCCTTCGCGCCGCTGTACGGCTCGCGGGTGGAGGGCGACCAGCTCGTGCTCGCCGTGACCAAGAACATGGTCAAGGACGCCCCTAACGTGGAGAACGACGGTCACCTCGAGGAGTCCGAGGTCGACGCGCTCTTCCAGTACTACAACGGTTACCTCGGCGAGCAGGTCCAGACCACCACGGGCAACGCCGAATACGCCGGTTCACAGGGCCACGACACCTCCGGCCCCAACACCGACGACGCCATGACCCGCTCCGAGGAGCGCCTCCGCGTGGGCACCCAGCAGGTCGAGACCGGTCGGGCCCGGCTGCGCAAGTACATCGTCACCGAGAACGTCACGACCACGGTTCCGGTCAGCCACGAAGAGGTTCGCATCGAGCGCGAGCCGATCACCGAGGCCAACCGGGCGCAGGCCATGGCCGGTGGCGACCTCACCGAAGAGGAGCACGAGGTCACCCTGCACGCCGAGCGGCCCGTGGTCCAGAAAGAGACCGTGCCGGTCGAGCGGGTACGCCTGACCACCGAGACCGTCACCGAGAACCAGACCGTCTCCGAGCAGGTGCGCAAGGAGCAGATCGACCAGGTCGAGACCGACGCCGGCACCGACCAGCGCTGACCCGCAACACACCGCGACACAGTGCGTAGGAGGACACCATGATCGGTCTCATCATCAGCCTGATCGTCATCGGCCTGATCGCCGGCGCGATTGCTCGGCTGGTCGTACCGGGTAAGCAGGACCTGTCCATTCCGATGACGATCCTGATCGGCATCATCGGCTCGTTCATCGGCGGCTTTCTGGGGTACCTGATCTTCCACAAGGACTCCCACAACGGGTTCTTCCAGCCGTCCGGCATCATCGGCTCGATCATCGGCGCGATCATCGTGCTGCTGATCTGGCTCAAGGTCGGCGGCCGCTCGTCGCTGCGGTCCTGACGGTCGCTGCCGGCTAGCCTGCGTGCGCTGAAGTGGCGACGACCGTGATGCAGCCCTTCGTGGTCGCGATCGAGTATCGCGGTGCGGATATCGATCCGCACCGCGATACCGCGCGGGTTGCCGTGCTCGAGCACGCGTACGGGCTCGAGACGGCAACCCTGGCCGCGCACGCGGGCCAGGAGCCGCGGGTCGCCTTTCCGGCGGCCGTACGGGGATGGGCTACCCCGTCCGAGAGTGCCCGGTGCGCCGAGTGCGCCGCGGCGGTGGACGAGATCGTGGCGGCGTTCGTCCGGGTGGCACTGCGCCATTGCCGTCCGGACATCCGACGGTCTCGCTGACCACCCCCGCTGGTCGGCTGGCGTTCGTGCTGGCTTCACCAGTAGCTGCTTTGCTGGGTGTCACGTTTACTGTTCGAGGCGACGCGACAGCTCCTGTGAACCGCACCGGGTCCGCGCGCCATCCGTGGCGAGGGGGGCCCGGTGCGCGCGTTAGTGGTAGAGCAAGGATTCAGCCGGGGGACGTTGACGGCCGTGCGGGCGCTCTCCGCGGCCGGCTGGCAGGTCGGCGTCGGAACGTCCCGGGGCCGTGGACTCGCGTCCTCGTCGCGGCACTGCGCACGACGTCACGTCGTTCCGGCGGCGCACGAGAACCCGACCGGGTTTGTGGCGGCCGTCGCGGAGGCGGTCGGCCAAGGCGGCTACGAGGTCGTCTTCGGCGGTGGCGAGGCAGAGGTGCTGGCGCTGTCCGAGCACCGGTCGGCCATTCCGGCGGTGGTGCCGCACGCCCCCCACGACGCCGTGCTCGGCGCGCTGGACAAGTCCCGGCTGGCGGCGGCCGCTGCCACCGTGGGCTTCGCCGTTCCCGCGACGCTCGACCTCTCATCCTGCGTGGACGAGGAGCAGCCGCTCGTGGTGAAGGCGCGACTGCATGCCCGGCCCGGCCACTCCGGGGCGCCGCCGCGGATCGACACCACCGTGGTGCTCGGCGCGACAGCCGCGCGCCGCCGGGTCGCCGAGATCGCCGCGGTGGGCGGTGAGGCGGAGCTGCAGGAATTCGTGCAGGGCCGGCTGATGGCGTACTCCGCCGTGGCGACCAGGGGAGGGGAGCGGGTGGCCGCCCACTCCATGCAGGTCGCCTCGCGGGTCTGGCCGCCGGACGCCGGCGCAAGCTGCCGGGCGGTCAGCGTGCCCGTCGAGGACGAGATCGCGCGGCGGGCCGCGGCGCTGTTCGCGCACCTGGGGTGGTTCGGCCTGGCCCAGTTGCAGTTCCTGGTGCCCGCAGACGGGGTGCCGCGCCTGATAGACCTGAACGGGCGCTTCTACGGCTCGCTCGCGCTGGCGGTGAAGGCCGGCGCGAACCTGCCGGCGGTGTGGGCGGCGCTGGCCACCGACCGGGGCCTGGACGCCGGGTCGGCCAGGCCGGTGCGGCCCGGGGTTCGGTACTCGTGGCTCGAGGGGGACGTCCGCCGAGCACTGGTGGAACGGCGCGGCTCACGGCTGCGCGACGTTGCCGGCGCCCTGTGCGCGGGAGTCGGCGCGGCGCACAGCGTGGCGAAGCTCAGCGATCCGGCGCCGGCGCTGGCGGCCACCCGGCGACTACTGGCGGACCGGTAACTTCCGGCTGGTCCGTGCCGTGTCCTGGCAGGTTGGTATGCCGTGCGCTCGCTATGGCGGCCCGAGAGCATCTCGGTTGCCGGGCGAGCGGCTAGGACGAGCGGGTGACGGGAATCGAACCCGCACAATCAGTTTGGAAGACTGAGACTCTACCATTGAGCTACACCCGCAAGACTCGCGAACAACCCGAGATACCCCTGAACGTACCTGGGCCGCCCGTGAGGTGCGATGACAGCCTAGCGTGTGAAGGTACGACGCTCACGCACCCGTACACTTGCCCCTCGGTACGTGTGTCGTTCGCGGAGCGTGGCGATACGGGTATCGGGGTGTAGCGCAGCTTGGTAGCGCACTCGCTTTGGGAGCGAGGGGCCGCAGGTTCAAATCCTGTCACCCCGACTGGCAGAACTGAGCAGAACTTTTCCGTAGAGGTGCACGAAGGTCGACCGCGCCGCGGCGGCTGATTACGACAGGCGCCACCGCCGAATACCGCGAATTTAAGTTCGTCGCAGAGGAGCGAAGAGCACACCGTGAAGAGCAGCGTCGAGACCCTGAGCCCAACCCGTGTGAAGCTCGCCGTCGAGGTGCCCTTCGACGAGCTGAAGTCCAGCTTGGACGAGGCCTACAGGGCGATCGGCTCACAGGTTCGCGTTCCTGGGTTCCGGCCGGGCAAGGTTCCGGCCCGCATCATCGACCAGCGCGTCGGACGCTCGGCCGTTCTCGAAGAGGCGATCAACAAGGCGCTGCCCAAGGCGTATTCCGACGCGGTCCGCGAAACCGGCGTCAAGGCCCTCGGCCAGCCCGACATCGAGGTGACCACGCTGGAGGACAACGACCACATCGCGTTCACCGCCGAGGTCGACGTCCGCCCCGACATCACCGTCCCCGCCTATGACAACCTGGCCGTCACCGTCGAGGACGCCGTCGTCACCGACGACGAGCTGACGGAGCAGCTGGACGAGCTCCGCGCCCGGTTCGGCACCCTCAACAGTGTCGACCGCCCGGTCCAGACCGGCGACTTCGTCTCGATCGACCTCAACGCGACCGTGGACGGCGAGCCGGTCGAGGGCGGGTCGGCTCAGGGGCTGTCCTACGAGGTCGGCTCCGGCAACCTGATCGAGGGCCTGGACGACGCGATCCTCGGCAAGTCCGCCGGCGACACCGCGGAGTTCGCCTCCCAACTCGCCTTCGGCGACCACGCCGGCTCGGACGCCCAGATCAACGTCGTGGTGAACTCGGTGAAGGAGCGCGAGCTGCCCGAGGTAGACGACGAGTTCGCCCAGCTCGCGTCCGAGTTCGACACCGTGGACGAGCTCAAGGCCGACCTGCGGACCCGGCTGGACCGCGTGAAGGTTCTGGGCCAAGGCGCCGAGGCCCGTGACAAGGTCCTGGAGCTGCTCGTCGAGCAGACCGAGGTACCGTTGCCGGAGTCCTCGGTACAGGCCGAGATCGAGTGGCGCGAGCACGATGTGGTGCACCAGCTGGGCCACGACGACGCGGCGTTCGAGAACTACCTGCAGACCGAGGGCAAGACCAAGGACGAGTTCACCGCCGAACTCCGCGAGGTCGCCGAGAAGTCGGTCAAGACCCAGTTCGTCCTGGATTCCATCGCCGACGCCGAGGCCGTGTCGGTGTCCGACGCCGAGCTGACCGAGTACATCGTGCGCCAGGCACAGCGCTACGACATGGCGCCGCAGGAGTTCGCCGACCAGATCGTGCAGGCCGGCAACATCGGCGCGCTGGTGGCCGACGTCCGGCGGAACAAGGCGCTGGCAACGGTGCTCGAAGCGGCCAATGTCACCGATCAGTCCGGCAACGAGGTTGACCTGTCCGCGCTGGCGACGCCCGAGGGACAGGCTGAACTGGAGCAGCTGGACGACGCCGTGGCCGATCTCGATGACATCGAAGGCTCCGACGACGCTGACGAGTCGGCCAGCACCGACCAGGTGGCCAGCACCGACCAGGCCGCCAGCCGCGACAGCGAGTAAACCTCGCGACCTCGGCGGTCCGTCAGCCGCAGGGCCGTCGGCCCGTCAGGCGCAAGGCGGCGGGTAACGCCAGCGCGAAGCCGGTAGGCGAAGCTGCCGCGGGGGCCCATGACGGCAGGTCGTGACGGCACCGGAAGCGGCCTCGTAGGCCTTTGATGCCCTGAGCGAACGCGGGCGGGTCTGGGACTCCCAGGCCCGCCCGTGCCGTTAGGGTCGAAGTAGATCCACACTTCTTGGAAAGGAAATGCCAGTGAGCTCCTCTGACCACCAGCGCCGATTCGACGCTGGGTTTACCAGCCCGCAGGCCAGCGCTGCGCCGGAACCGATCCGGATCATCGAGGCGCGTAGTGCCGGCGCTGGCATGAACCTCAACGACTCGATCTATGACCGCCTGCTCCGCGACCGGATCATCTTCCTGGGCCAGGTTGTCGACGACACCATCGCCAACCAGCTCTGCGCCCAGCTGCTGCTGCTGTCGGCCGAGGACTCGAGTCGCGACATCAACCTCTACATCAACTCGCCCGGTGGATCCGTCACCGCCGGCATGGCCATCTTCGACACCATGCAGTTCGTCGAGTGCGACGTCGCCACGTACGCGCTGGGAATGGCCGCCTCGATGGGGCAGTTCCTGCTTTCCGCCGGAGAGCGAGGCAAGCGTTACGCCCTGCCGCACGCGCGGATCATGATGCACCAGCCGTCCGCCGGCATCGGTGGCACCGCCTCCGACATCGCGATCCAGGCGGAGCAGTTCAAGCTGACCAAGGCCGAGATGGCCAAGCTCATCGCCGAGCACACCGGCCAGACCGAAGAGCAGATTCGCGCGGATTCCGAGCGGGACCGCTGGTTCACCGCTCAGCAGGCACTCGACTACGGCTTCGTCGACCACGTGGTGAGTCGGGTTGCCCAGATGAGCGACGGCTCTGCCCCGGCGCCGGAGTAAGGGAGACACACGAACATGAGCAATCTTTACACCCCCGGTAGCGCCGGCTGGGCCTCATCCGGTGGCGCGGCCAGCGCCCCGCAGTTGCCCTCCAGCCGCTACGTCCTGCCGTCGTTCGTCGAGCGGACGAACTACGGCATGAAGGAATCCAACCCGTACAACAAGCTGTTCGAGGAGCGCATCATCTTCCTCGGCGCGCCGATCGACGATGTGGTCGCCAACGACGTCATCGCGCAGCTGATCTGCCTGGAGTCGACGGACCCGGATCGCGACATCCTCATCTACATCAACTCGCCCGGTGGCTCGTTCACCGCGCTCACCGCGATCTACGACACGATGAGCTATGTACGTCCCGAGATCCAGACGTACTGCATGGGCCAGGCGGCATCGGCGGCCGCGGTGCTGCTCGCCGCGGGCACCAAGGGCAAGCGCTTCGCCCTCGAGCACTCACGCGTTCTGATCCACCAGCCCTCCGGTGAGGGCTCGGGCCAGGTGACGGACCTCGAGATCCAGGCCAACGAGATCCTGCGCATGCGTGGGCAGCTCGAAGAGATCCTGGCCGCCCACACCGGCCAGACCGTGGACCAGGTGAAGCTGGACATCGAGCGTGACCGCATCCTGACGGCGGACCAGGCCAAGGCATACGGCATCGTCGACTCGGTCATCACCACCCGCAAGGTCGTCAACGACTGAGTGCTGTCCCACCGGACGGCTGCTGGGCCGGCGGGTGGCCCACGCGATCAACAGTGCGGTTACTCGCCGGTCCGCCGGACACGCGGCTATGGGTGAGACATCTCGACCAGCACGGGGTAGCGTTTCGCAACATCGTTGCCGCGTGCCGGTCATATCGAGCCCGAGCCGGCTGGCAGCAGCAGGGATTCAAGGCCGACGCGGCACAGTGACGGCGTCGGCTGTAGGGCAGGAATGCCTAGTGAGGGGATTTCTCAGGTGGCACGTGTAGGTGACGGTGGTGACCTGTTGAAGTGTTCTTTCTGTGGAAAGAGCCAGAAGCAGGTCAAGAAGCTGATCGCAGGTCCTGGGGTGTACATCTGCGACGAGTGCATCGACCTGTGCAACGAGATCATCGAAGAGGAACTGTCGGAGAACACCGAGTTCAGCTTCGACGAGCTGCCCAAGCCGAGTGAGATCTGTGAGTTCCTGAACTCCTATGTGGTCGGCCAGGAGCAGGCGAAGCGGACCCTGGCCGTGGCCGTCTACAACCACTACAAGCGGGTCCAGGCCGGCGGTGAGAACAGCGGCAAGCGGTCGGACTCCAACGTCGAGCTCGCCAAGTCGAACATCCTGCTGCTCGGTCCGACCGGCTCTGGCAAGACGCTGCTCGCCCAGACGTTGGCCCGCATGCTCAATGTCCCGTTCGCCATCGCGGACGCGACCGCGCTGACCGAGGCCGGCTACGTCGGCGAGGACGTCGAAAACATCCTGCTGAAGCTGATCCAGGCAGCGGACTACGACGTCAAGCGTGCCGAGACGGGCATCATCTACATCGACGAGGTCGACAAGATCGCCCGCAAGTCCGAGAACCCCTCGATCACCCGCGACGTCTCCGGTGAAGGTGTGCAGCAGGCGCTGCTCAAGATCCTCGAGGGCACCTCGGCCGCGGTGCCACCCCAAGGCGGCCGGAAGCACCCGCACCAGGAGTTCATCCAGATCGACACCACCAACGTGCTGTTCATCGTCGGCGGCGCGTTCGCGGGACTCGACAAGCTCATCGAGGGCAGGGTCGGCAAGAAGGGCCTGGGCTTCGGTGCCGAGCTGAAGACCAAGTTCGAGCTGGACACCAAGGACGGCTTCGCCGAGGTCATGCCAGAGGACCTGATGAAGTTCGGCCTGATCCCGGAGTTCATCGGACGGCTGCCGGTGATCACCACCGTCCGCCCGTTGGACCGGGCCGCGCTCATCGAGATCCTGACCGAGCCGAAGAACGCCCTGGTCAAGCAGTACGCGCGGCTGTTCGAGCTCGACGGCGTGGAACTCGAGTTCGCCGACGACGCGCTCGAGGCCATCGCGGATCAGGCGGTCAAGCGGGGCACCGGAGCCCGTGGCCTGCGCGCCATCATGGAAGAAGTCCTGCTGTCGGTGATGTATGAGGTGCCCTCCCGCGAGGACGTCGCCAAGGTCGTCATCACCGCCGAGACCGTGCTGGAGCACGTGTACCCCACGCTGGTTCCCCGGGCGGAGCTCGACCCGCCTCGGGAGAAGTCAGCCTGACCCCCGGGTGCGCTGTACGCCTCGCTCAGTCCCGCAGCAGCGGGGCTGAGCGGCGAGCCGATTTTTCCAGTTCCATAGCGGGCGCTTTGCCCACACCGGATCGCCGCCCCGCCCTTACGCTGAGCATATGGCCACCGCACCCTTTCCTGCGCCGAAGCCGAGCGATCAGCATGTGGTGGTGCTCCGCGACCCTCGGGCCATCAAGGCCCTGGCACATCCGGCACGGCTGGCTGTCATCGACGAGTTCTTCGCCGGGCGCAAGCTCACCGCCACCGAGTGCGCCGACATCGCGGGCCTGAGCGCGAGCGCCATGAGCTACCACCTGCGCGCTCTGGAGAAGTGGGGGATCATCCGCCGCTCCGCCGCGACGGGTGACGGCAGAGAGCGCCCGTGGGAGGCGGCAGGTGAGCTGCTGACCGTCGACTCGGCGGAGCCGCGCGCGTCCGCCGCCGGCGAGGCGGTGCTGGTGGCGAACCTGCTCGACCGGCAGCGGGAAGAGGCGCTGCGCTGCATCGGCAGCCAGAACGAGATGTCCGCGGCCTGGTACGAGGCGCTGACAGTACGGAGTTCGGCATTCTGGCTCAACCAGGCCGAGGCCAAGCAGCTCGCGGCCGAGATGTCGGAGCTGCTGCTGGACTTCCAGCGCCGCCAGCACGAGCACGCGCCGGCCGGTGCGCGCCGAGTACGGGTGTCCTACACCGTGGTGCCGCTCGCCGGGAGTGCAGACGCCGGGACGGTCGAAGCGGGCCGAGCATGACAGCCGGCGGGCTCCGCGCGCCCCGAGTGCCGGCGTCCGTAGGATTCAGAGGGTGACCGATGCAGCGCCGACCTCGAAGACGAGCAAGCAGCAAGACAGCGAGCGGCGTCGCGAGGTCGAGGCGAAACTGCTCGCTCGCTGGGGTGAGGCCAAGATCGGGCCGTCCCGGCAGCGGATCGAGCAGTTGATGGACGTGCTCGGCGAGCCACAGCGGATGTACCGGGCGATCCACGTCACCGGCACCAACGGCAAGACCTCGACCGCCCGGATGATCGACGAGCTGCTGCGGGCCTTCGGCCTTCGCACCGGCCGCTACACCAGCCCGCACCTGTCGTCCATCACCGAGCGCATCGTGCTGGACGGTGAGCCGGTCAGCGACCGGCTCTTCGCCGACGCCTATGACGAGATCGAGCCGTACCTGGAGATGGTGGACGACCGCTCCGACCTGCGGATGACCTTCTTCGAGGCGATGACCGGCCTGGCCTTCGCCATCTTCGCCGACGCACCGGTGGATGTCGCGGTCGTCGAGGTCGGCATGGGGGGCAGCTGGGACGCGACGAACGTCCTGCAGGCGCCGGTCGCGGTGATCACGCCGATCGCGCTGGACCACATGGAGTTCCTGGGCGACACGGTGGCGCAGATCGCCGTCGAGAAGGCAGGCATCATCCATCCCGAGGCGTCGGCGATCCTGGCCTCGCAGCCCGTCGATGCGGCGGCGGAACTGCTCAAGCGCGCGACCGAGGTGGACGCGGCGGTGGCTCGGGAGGGCCTGGAATTCGGCGTGCTGGATCGCCAGGTCGCGGTGGGCGGGCAGCTGCTGACGCTGCAGGGTCTCGGCGGCGTCTACGAGCAGGTCTTCCTGCCGCTGCACGGCGCCTACCAGGCCGAGAACGCTGCGTGTGCGCTGGCGGCCGTCGAGGCGTTCTTCGGTGCGGGTGCCGCCGGCGGCCCGATCGACGCCGACCTCGTCCGGGCCGGATTCGCCGCGGTGACCTCACCGGGCAGGCTCGAGGCCGTCCGCTCGGCACCCACCGTGCTGGTCGATGCCAGCCACAACCCGGCGGGCATGACAGCCACGGTGCGGGCCCTCGACGAGGGCTTCGACTTCCGACGGCTGATCGGCGTGGTCGGGGTGCTGGCGGACAAGGACGCCCGGGGGCTGTTGGACGTGCTGGAGCCGGCGCTGGACGAGATCGTCGTCGCGCAGAACTCGTCCGGCCGGGCACTGCAGGTGGACGAGCTCGCCGCGATCGCGGTGGACGTCTTCGGCCCGGACCGGGTCACCGTCGAGCCCCGCCTCGACGATGCCATCGAGGCCGCGATCCGGCTGGCCGAAGAGGACCCCGACGGCGTGCTGTCGGGCTCCGGCGTGCTGGTGACCGGCTCGGTCGTCACCGCCGGCGAGGCGCGCACCCTGCTCACCCGCCCCGGCGCGTAGGGCGGTGACAGCGATGACCGATCCCCATCCAGCACAGCCGAGCGAGCGAGAACCCACCCTGGCACAGCCCACCGAGGCGGAATTGCAGGAGCGCCGGGACAAGGCCAATCGCGCCACCCGCGGCGTGCTGGCTGCGCTGCTCTGCCTGGAAGCGTTTGTCGTCCTGCTGGTGCCCCGGGCGATCGCCCAGACCTCGCAAGGGTTGTCCGGAACCAAGACGCTGCTCCTGCTCGCCCTGGCCGTGGTACTGGTGGTCACCGGGTTCCTGCTCCGCCGCCGCTGGGGGATCGGGCTGGCCTCCGCGCTGCAAGTGCTGGTGGCCGCGACCGTCGTGCTGATCCCCGCGCTGGTGGTGGTGGTGGTGATCTTCCTGGCGCTGTGGGCGTATCTGCTGCGGACCCGCAACCAGCTCGTCGGTACGCCGTCCGGCTGGCGAATGCTCGTGTCCTGACAGCCGATACGCTGTCGCGGTGACTGACACAGCCGTCGAACGCACCCTGATCCTTGTCAAGCCGGACGGGGTTGCCCGCAACCTGATCGGCCAGATCCTTGCCCGGGTCGAAGCCAAGGGCTACCGCATCGTGGCCCTGGAGCAGCGGATCGCGGACGCCGACCTGCTGGCCCAGCACTACGCCGAGCACGTGGGCAAGCCGTTCTACCAACCGCTGGTGGACTTCATGTCCTCCGGTCCGGTGGTGGCGATCGTCGCCGAGGGGCACCGGGTGATCGAGGGCTTCCGCGCGCTGGCCGGCGCCACCGACCCCACCCGAGCGCAGCCCGGCACCATCCGTGGCGACCTCGGCCGCGACTGGGGCCTGAAGGTGCAGCAGAACCTCGTGCACGGCTCGGACTCGCCCGAGTCGGCCGAGCGTGAGATCGGGCTGTGGTTCAGCGGTCGCTGAGGCGGGAAGCTCTTATCTTTCCAGTGCTTCAGGGGGAAATCCTTGGGCGAGTCGTAGCGCATTTTATCGAGTGGCCACACATACCATCGGATCATCCGTTCACACCAGCAACACTTGATCCGTTCGATGCCGGACACCGCGCAGGCGACACATACAAGAGGTAGCAGGGACCCATGGCATTCACCCCCATGTCGCTCCTGAGCGGCGACCTGCTCGGCGGTGACCTCGCGGTCGACCTCGGCACGGCGAACACCCTGGTGTACGCCCGCGGTCGCGGCATCATGTTGAACGAGCCCTCGGTCGTCGCCGTCGACACCACCACGAACTCGGTCGTCGCGGTCGGTGCAGAGGCCAAGCGCATGATCGGCCGTACGCCGGGCCACATCCGAGCGGTTCGTCCTCTGCAGGACGGGGTGATCGCCGACTACGACATCACCGCCGAGATGCTGCGCTACTTCGTCCGCAAGGTGATCGGCCGCCGCGCGTTCGCCGGCCCCCGTGTCGTCGTCTGCGTTCCGAGCGGCATCACCTCCGTCGAGCAGCGCGCCGTGAGCGAGTCCGTCTATGCCGCCGGTGCCCGCCGGGTGCACATCATCTCCGAGCCGATGGCCGCCGCGATTGGAGTGGGGCTGCCGGTCAGCCAGGCGTCCGGCTCGATGATCGTCGACATCGGCGGCGGCACCACCGAGGTCGCCGTCATCGCGCTGGCAGGCATCGTCTCCAGCACCAGCCTGCGGGTGGCAGGTGACGCTCTGGACCGCGCGATCGTCGACCACATCCGTTCCGAGTTCTCGCTGCTGATCGGCGAGCGCACCGCGGAAGAGCTGAAGATCTCGATCGGTTCGGCGTTCCCGATCGCGGGGCCGTCGCGCGCGGAGATCCGGGGCCGTGAGATCGCCACCGGCCTGCCGCGCACTGTTGCCGTCTCCGCCGACGAGCTGCGGCACGCCATGAGCGGCCCCATCAACCGCATCGTCGCCGCCGTCCGGGCGACCCTGGACCGCTGCCCGCCCGAGCTCGCCGGTGACCTGGTGAGCCGTGGCATCGTGCTGACCGGTGGCGGCGCCCTGCTGCGCGGCCTGGACGCGCGGCTGCAGCACGAGATCGGCATTCCCGTGCTGGTGGCCGACCGTCCGCTGGATTCTGTGGTGCTGGGCACCGCGACCGTGGTGGAGCAGTTCGAGTTCCTGCACAAGGTCGTAGTCGACGGACACCGTCGCTAGCGGCCAGAGCAGACAAGCCCTCTTCCATGCGCAGGCTGACCCGTCGCCAGCAGATTTCCGCCGCCGCACTGGCGGTTCTCGCCCTGTTGTTCATCAGCCTCGACTTCGCCGGCGGTTCGTTGGGCGGTGCCCGCGGTGGCGCGACCGGTGCCCTCGGGTCGCTGTACCGCGGAACTGACAGCATCCTCGGCCCGGTCCGGCGCTTCGTCCAGGGTGTTCCGGACGTCGGCGGCAACCGTCGCGAGATCGCCCAGCTCAAGCAGCGCAACGCCGAGCTGCAACGCGAACTGACCGGGTCGGCCGTGGACACCGCGACCGCCAAGAAGCTGGACGCCCTGCAACTGCGGGCCGACACCTCGCACTGGAAGCTGATGCCGGCCCGGGTGATCGCGACCGGCCCCGGTTCGGGATTCCAGTGGACGGTCACGGTGGACGTCGGAAGGCGCGAGCATGTCCTGGTCGGCCAGACTGTCACCGACGGGGTCGGGTTGGTGGGCCGGGTGGTGCGGGTGTATTCCAGCACCTCGGTGGTGCTGCTGGTGGCAGACCCGGCATCGGGCGTGGGAGTCCGCGATACCCGCTCCGGTGAGCTGCTGCTGGCTGCCGGCGCTGGCACGCACGGCATGACGGCAAGTCCCGTGG
This sequence comes from Jatrophihabitans lederbergiae, assembly GCF_031845305.1. Taxonomy (NCBI): domain Bacteria; kingdom Bacillati; phylum Actinomycetota; class Actinomycetes; order Jatrophihabitantales; family Jatrophihabitantaceae; genus Jatrophihabitans; species Jatrophihabitans lederbergiae. The sequence continues at coordinate 163,460 of NZ_JAVREH010000003.1, forward strand.
ATGACCGATCCGACCTCAGAACCGACGATGTGCTCGTCACCGGCCCGACCGGCAAGACGACCTTCTCGGCCGGCGTCGAGGTCGGGGTCATCACGTCCGTGCACACCGCGGCCGGCGGCGTGGTCTCGGCGATCGTGCGGCCCACCGCCACGCAGACCGGGCTGGACCTCGTCGGCATCATCCTGCAGACCCCGCGCAACACCACCCGTCCGGCGCTGACCCCGGACTCGGCGCGATGACCGTCTCACGGGTGGCCCTGGCGATCGCCGGCCTGATCACCGCGCTGCTGCTGCAGGCGACCCTGATCGGCCCGCTGACCTTTCCGGTTCCGGTCTCGCTGCCGGTGGTGCTGGTTCTCGTGGTGGCGATCTACGCCGGTCCCGGAATCGGCATGGGGCTGGGTTTCACCACCGGCCTGGTCGCCGACCTCGGCTCGGACCACCCGGCCGGCGTGCAGGCGCTGTGCTGGCTGGCGGCCGGTCTGGTCGGCGGCATCGTCGGCGGCCTGGCCACCCAGCGGGGGTACGGCAGTCGGGGCGTCGCCGGCCTGACCGCCGTGCTCGGCGCCCTCAGCTCCCTGGTCGTCGGGGTGCTGCTGGCGATCCTGGGCTCGCACGCCGCGACGGCCACCCTGGCGTTCCGGGACATGATTCCGGTCGGACTGACCGAGGCGCTGATGGCCCTTGCGCTCGCCCCGCTCGTCCGCACTCTCCTGCTCGCTCAAGGCATTCGGTCGCCCCGCCCGGTTGCCCACCTGATCGGCAGCCCGAATGTCCTTCACTGATCCCCGTTCCGGTTCGCACCGCGCACGGCTGTCAGTCCTGCGGCTGCTGATCGGCTCGTTGCTGCTGACGCTGCTCAGCCGGTTGGCCTTCGTGCAGCTGATGGACCCGAACAAGCCCGCGCAGTCCGCCGGCGCGACGCACCTGGGCTCCATCGTGGTGCCGGCGCCGCGCGGTGAGATCGTCGACTCCCGAGGCCGGGTGCTGGTCGGCAACAAGAGCACCCACGTGCTCACGGTTGACCGGTCCGCCCTGGACCAGCAGGACGACCACGGCGCCGCGGTGCTCGCGAGACTGGCGCCCGTCCTCGGCATGGCCGCAGTGGATCTGAGGCACGAGATCACGCCGTGTGGCAGCAAGGTCCCGTCGCCCTGCTGGACGGGGGAGCCGTACCAGCCGGTGCCGGTGGCCAGTGACATCGACGCCGGCGTGGTGTTTGCGATCTCAGAGCACGCCGAGGACTTCCCCGGTGTGGCGATCGACGCCCAGACGGTACTCGACTACCCCGGCGGAACGCTCGCGGCGCACGTCCTCGGCTATACCGGCGTGGTCGGAGCCGACGATCAGAAGGCGAACAGGGCCCTGGCCGACGCGGACACCATCGGCCGGAGTGGGCTCGAAGAGTCCTACGACAGCGTGCTGCGCGGCGTGGACGGTGAGCAGAAGGTTCAGCTGGACCCTCGTGGCGAGGCCGTCGGCACGGCCGCCGCGGTACCGGCCAAGCAGGGCGACACACTGATCACCAGCATCGATGCCGACGTCCAGGCGCTGGCGGAGAAGTCACTGCGCGAGCAGATCCACGCCTCGCAGCTCAAGGGCAAGCCCGCTCCCTCGGGCGCGGCCGTGGTGATGGATCCGCACACCGGCCGCGTGATCGCCGCCGCCGGCTACCCGACGTATGACCCGTCCGAGTTCGTCGGTGGGATCTCGGTCGCCGATTACCACAAGCTCACCGCGCCGGGCGCCAACGATCCGCTGGTCGGCAGGGCCATCGCCGGTGCCTACGCCCCGGGCTCGACGTTCAAGCTCATCAGCTCCTCCGACGACGTGATGAGCGGCGCGGTCACGACCGACGGGCGCTATCCGTGCCCCGGCTCGCTCAGCGTCGACGGCCGCACGAAGACCAACTACGAATCCGAGTCCTTCGGTGGCCCCATCGACCTGACCTTCGCGCTGCAGGTGTCCTGTGACACCTTCTTCTACGCCCCCGCGGTCGCCGAGTGGCAGGCCGACCAGGCCCGCGTGGACAGCGGCAAGAAGCCGTTGGAGCAGCTGCAGGCAATGGCGCGCGCGTTCGGCGTCGCGCAGTTCCCGGGGATGGACCTGCCCGCCGACGAGCAGGCCACCGGCTCCATCGGTGACCGGGCGAGTCGGATGGCCGGCTGGAAGGCGAACAAGGCCGACTACTGCGCGGCCGCGAAGGCGGGCTACCCGGACGTCACAGACCCGACCAACCGGGCCTACCTGACGCAGCTGGCGTCGGAGAACTGCACGGACGGCTGGCGCTTCTTCGCGGGCAACAACGCCGACACCGCGATCGGGCAGGGCGACACCACGGTGTCGCCGCTGCAGCTGGCGACCGCCTATTCGGCCATGGTGAACGGCGGGACGCTGTACCAGCCCACGCTCGGCTGGGGAGTGGCCGACGCCAACGGCAAGATCATCAGGACGATCACGCCCAAGACCGTCCGGACGCTGCCGGTCACTCCCTCGGTGCTCTCCAAGGTCGCGAATTCGCTGCACTTTCAGAACAACCACTCGGTGTCCGGCGCCCTGGCCTTCGACGGCTCGCCGATCCAGACGCTGATCAGCGGCAAGACCGGAACGGCGGAGGTGTACGGCAAGCAGGACACCTCCTGGCTGGCGTCCTGGGGTCCGGTGCAGCCGGGGCAGGACGCCAGCAACGCCAAGTTCGTCGTGGTGGGCATGATCGAGCAGGCCGGTACCGGGGCGTCGGCCGCGGCGCCGATGGTCCGCAAGATCTACGAGGGCCTGCTGGGCGTCAACGGCGCGCCGGTGGTGGCGGGTTCCGAACCGGCCAGCACGATGCCCACGGTCGTGGCCAAGTCACTCTCCCACCAGAGCAAGCCCAGCTCATCAGGCTCCACGGCGGGTACCGCCAGGGCCACCAGCGCATCGGCTAGCGCGTCCTCCGGAGGCGGCCAGGCCCCACCAGGCTCCGCCGCGCCACTGCCCGACGTGCTGCCCACCCCGAGCGGAACGAGGCGGCCGTGACCAGCACCCTGACCTTGCCGCACCGCTCACCGCTGCGGGCCGTCACCGACTCCCGGCGGCTGCGCTCCTATGACTGGGTGCTGCTCGGCGCGGCCTTCCTGCTGTGCCTGATCGGGGCAATGCTGGTGTGGTCGGCGACCCGCACCCGGATGGAACTGGCCGGCCTGAACCCACAGACCTACCTGGCCAAGCACCTGCTGAACACGGCGCTGGGCGCGGTGCTGCTGTTCTGCGCCGCCCGGGTCGACTCCCGGATCCTGCGGCTGATCGGCCCGGTGCTGTACGTCCTGAGCATCCTGGGGCTGCTGGCGGTGTTCGTCATCGGCTCCACCATCAACGGCGCGCACGCCTGGATCGTGATCGGCGGTGGCTTCGAGATCCAGCCTGCCGAGTTCGCCAAGGTCGGTCTGATCTGCGCGCTGGCGGTGCTGTTCGGCCAGCGGGCGGCGCTTCGGCCGCAGTCCGGCCACCCGAGCGTGCGGGACCTGCTGATGGCGCTGGCGCTGGCGGCACCGCCACTGGGCCTGATCATGCTGCAACCGGATCTCGGCTCTGCCCTGGTTCTGGTGTCGGCGACCCTGGGCCTGCTGATCGCGGCCGGTGTCCAGGGCCGCTGGATCGTGGCCCTGCTGGTGCTCGGCGTGCTCGGCGCGGTGCTGGCGATCAAGGGCGGTGTACTGGCGGAATACCAGCTGGCACGCTTCGCCGCCTTCGCCCATCCGGGCCGCGACGCTCAGGGCGTGGCGTACAACATCAACCAGGCCCATATCGCCATCGCGCATGGCGGAATCTTCGGTCAGGGACTGTTCCACGGCGAGCAGACCCGCGGCGCGTTCGTGCCAGAGCAGCAGACCGACTTCGTGTATTCGGTCGCGGGCGAGGAGCTCGGCTTCGCGGGCTCGGCGCTGATCATCGGCCTGTTCGCCGTGATCGTCTGGCGTGGCCTGCGGATCGCCGCGGCCGCGACCGGGACGCAGCGACTGGTAGCAGCCGGCATCGTGTGCTGGATCGGCTTCCAGACGTTCCAGAACATCGGCATGAACCTGGGGCTCACCCCGGTCACCGGGCTGCCGCTGCCGTTCGTGTCCTACGGTGGGTCGTCGATGTTCGCCCAGGGCCTTGCACTGGGCCTACTCCAGGCGATCCACCGGCGGACGCCAGGCTGAGGCATCCGGTTCGGGCACCGCGGGCTGCATGGGGCTTCCAACCGCCGGCTCGGTTTCGTCCGCGTCGGGTACGACGTCAGCGGCTGAAGCAGCTGAGGCGGCTGAGGCGCGGGCAGCCATCAGCCGGTCCCACCCCCAGGCGAGGACGCACACCAGACTGGACAGCGCGGCCAGTCCGATGGACCAGCCGAGCCCGAAGGTCTCGTAGTCTAGGGCGAGTACCTGCTTGCGGATCGGCAGCGTCGACAGGGCCACCGACCCCGCGGACCCGGCGAGTAGCAGCGCGCCGGTGATGCCCACGGTCGAGGACAGCTGGGCCGTGGGCATCACCGGCCGGGTGCTACTCGCGCGCCAGCGCGGCCGGAGCGCGGCAAGCATGCGAGGTCCCGCGATCGCGACCACCGCGGCAAGCAGCATCAGCGCCGCGCAGGCGCAGAACACAATCCCGTACCGCGGTCCGGTGAGGGCGTCGTCCACCGAGAGCGGGCCGCTGGCGCGCAGTCTCGGCCGTCCCCAGCCGTCGACATAGAAGCTGAAGCGCGCCGCGGCCGGGTTCCCGGACAGCTGCGCCTGGTCCGGGAGCTGACCGTGGATCCGGTACAGCGGCGCGAAGCTCGCCCCGACTGCCAGCGCCGCTGCCACCACCCAGGCGGTGGCGTGCATGAGCGATGCCTTCAGCGGGCGTGTGGTCGCGGTCGCCGCCGGCCTGCCACCAGCGCCAGCCGCACCGCCACCGTCAGCACCATCGTCCAGCGGCGTGACGCTGAAGAACTCGATCTCGGACTCGGTTGCCATCGGCTGTTGGGTGTCCTTCCAGCCTCGTGGGAGCGACAGGCTCCGGTCCAGCCTCGTGGCGCCAGGCTCCGGTTCGCTCGGTCAGCCGCGGTCGCCAGCTGAGCTTAGGACCGGATCAGCCGCAGTCGCCGCATGTTTGGCTACCTCTTCTAACACGCACTTCACCTGCGTAGACTCTTAGTAACATATTGCTGACGGAGAGTGAGAGAGCGGTGCCGACAACGATCTGGCCGTCCATCGCTGCGGCGCGCTCGAATGCCGCGCGTTCGGCCCGGGCCCCGCTGGCCTGGGACCCCGACTCGCTGCTGCTGTCCCGGTTCGCCTTCGGCCCCGACGTTCCCAGCCGCGCCCAGCTGGCGAAAGCGGGACCGGACGCCTGGTGGCGCGAGCAGGTGGCGTTCGGTAGCGGCGCGGGGGCGGGCTACGGCGCCTATCCGGCGATCGCCGCGCAGGGCCCGCTGCTGCGGCAGAGCCCGGTAGCGGTGCGGGCCTGGCTCAAGGCCAACGGCAACGAGTACGGCTGGGATGCGATGGACCAGCTCACCAAGGTGACGCTCGGACTGCAGACCTGGAGCCATGGCCAGCTGTACGAGACGGTGGTGGACTTCTTCGCCAACCACCTCAATGTCGCCAACCACAACGGTGACGTCTGGTCCACCCGGCACACCATGGACCGTGACGTCATTCGCATCCACGCGCTGGGCTCGTACACCGACATGCTGCTGGCCTCGGCCCGCAACCCGGCGATGTTGCAGTACCTGAACCTGGCCGATTCCAACAAGACGGCGGTCAACGAGAACTACGGCCGCGAGCTGTTGGAACTGCACACGGTGGGCCTGGACGCCCGCTACACCGAGGCCGACGTCCAGAACTCGGCGCGCATTCTCACCGGCCGGACCCTGGACGGCGACTTCAACTACGTCTACCGGCCCAACCGGCACTGGACCGGCCCCGTCACGATTCTCGGTTTCAACCACGCCAACGAGACCGCGGACGGGGGAGAGGCGGCCGGGGATGCCTACCTTCGCTACCTTGCCCGGCATCCGAGCACCGCCAAGCGGCTGGCCACCAAACTCTGCCAGCGCTATGTCTCGGACAACCCGACGCCCACCCTGATCGCGGCGGTGGCGACGGCGTACCTGCAGAACGGCACCCGGGTCACCCCGATGCTGGCGGTGATCCTGCGTTCGACGGAGTTCTGGTCCAGCCGCGGCGCGAAGGTTCGCCGCCCCGCCGAGAACCTCATCGCCACACTGCGGGTGCTCGGCATCCAGCTCGGTGACGTCGGCAAGTCGCTGAACAGCCTGCACTGGATGACGTCTGCGGTCGGCAATGTGCCGCTGGACTGGTCCGCGCCCAACGGCTATCCCGACGTGGCCGCAGCCTGGCGCTCGTCCGGCTCACTGCTCAACCTGTGGGCCTATCACCGCGGCCTGACCCAGAACTGGTACGACGGCTTTGCCAAGTTCACCGCGACCTCGCTGTACGGCACGGCAAAGCCCCGGACGAGCGGCGAGGCCATCGACATGCTCACCAGGCGGCTGACCGGAATGACCTTCTCGACCGGGCACCGCCAGGCGCTGCAGGCGTTCCTCGGCGAGCCGGCCGGTACCCCGATCGGGCAGTCGCAGCTGCGCTGGTACCTGGAGCATCTGATTCCGGTCATCCTCGACGGCCCGCACCACGCGTTGCGCTGAGCCGCCCACTCCATGAGCCGACGAGCCGGCCGTTTCAGGAACACGCACGAGAGAAGGAACCGATGATCGACACCTCCGGCACTGATCAGACGGCGGCCCAGCCGCTGCTAACCGCACGCGCCGAGCAGGTCAGCGCCGAGCTCGCGGCGCAGGACGCCTGTTGGAGTTCCGGCTGGACCCGCCGCACGTTCCTGGCGGGTGCCGGGATGGTCGGCGTGGCGGCGCTGGGCAGCCAGCTGGTGTCGACGCGCGCGGCGTACGGCGCAACCACCACCGGCAACACCCTGATCACCATCTTCCTGCGCGGAGCGGCAGACGGGCTGCGGATCCTGGTGCCGACGGGAGCCGAACTCGGCGGCAACTACCTGCGCTCGGTTCGTGCCAACCTGGTGCCGGCCGAGGCGGAGCTGCTACCGCTGGCGGGCTCGGCAGGCTGGGCGCTCAACAAATCGTTGAGCCCGCTGCTGCCGTACTGGTCCACCGGCGAGCTGGCCTTCGTTCCTGCCGTGTCGGCCCAGGGCATTTCGCGCAGCCACTTCCAGGCACAGCAGTGCCTGGAGCGCGGGTCGGACACCGCGACGACCGGCTGGCTGGACCGCGCGCTGTCCCAGCTCGGTCCGGGCACCACCTTCCGCGCGGTCGCCCAGGGCTCTGCCGCACCCGCGTCGTTCACCGGGGAGCAGGCCAAGCTGGTGATGAACTCGCTCAAGTCCTTCTCCTTTCCCGGCTGGGACGGCGTCGCGCCGCGGAGCGAGACCGCCATCCGGACGCTGTACCGCGGCCTGGCCGGCCCGCTGGGCGAGGACGTGCCGACCACGCTGGCCGCCCTTGCCACGGCCGGAACCGCGCAGACCAAGGCCGGTCCGCGCAACGGGGCCAGCTACCCGTCCGGCAACTTCTCCACCGCCATGGCGGATCTCGCGACCCTGCTCCGCGCGGAAGTAGGCATGCAGGTGGCCACCGTCGACGTCGGCGGCTGGGACACCCACACCGACGAGGCCGGGGACCTCGACCGCAACCTCGCCTCGGCGGCCAAGACCCTGGATGCCTTTCTCACCGACCTAGGACCTCAGCGCCGCAAGCGCGTCACCATCGCGGTCGTGACGGAGTTCGGACGCCGGGTGCAGGTCAACGCCAGCGGCGGGACCGACCACGGTCACGGGAGCGTGCTGTGGCTGCTCGGCGGCGGGCTGTCGAAGGCAGCCGTACACGGCGCCTGGACACCGCTGTCGGCCTCGACGCTTGATTCCGGAGACGTGCCCGGTCTCAACAGTGCCTTCGACGTCTTCGGTGAACTGGCCCAGAAGCGGCTCGGCGTGGGCCGCGTCGACACGCTGTTTCCGGGGCTGGGGTTCAGTCCGCTCGGCGTCGCCCGCGTCGGTTAGCGCGCAGCCCGTAGCATTGGAGCCCGTGAACACCAGCCCCGATTCTCTCTTCGACACACTCGAACCGCTGCTGACCCAGGTGAGCAAGCCGATCCAGTACGTCGGCGGCGAATTGAACGCGCGGACGAAGGACTGGAACTCCGTCAGCGTCCGCTGGGCACTGATGTACCCCGACGCCTACGAGGTGGGTCTGCCCAACCAGGGCGTGCAGATCCTGTACGAGGTTCTGAACGAGCGCCCCGACGCGCTCGCCGAGCGGACGTACGCGGTCTGGCCGGATCTGGAGAAGTTGCTGCGCGAGCACGACGTGCCGCAGTTCACCGTGGACGGCCACCGTCCGGTCGGAGCCTTCGACGTCCTTGGCATCTCGTTCTCCACCGAGCTCGGTTACACCAACATGCTCACCGCGCTCGACCTGGCAGGGATCCCGCTGCACGCGTTCGACCGCGACGACAGCCATCCGATCGTGCTGGCGGGCGGTCACGCGGCCTTCAATCCCGAGCCGGTGGCCGATTTCATCGACGCGGCGGTGCTCGGGGACGGTGAGCAGATCGTCGGTGCCATCACCGACGTGATCGGGGCGTTCAAGGCCGAGGGCTCACCGGGCGGACGGGACGAGTTGCTGACCCGGCTCGCCGAGACCGGCGGGGTGTACATCCCGCGCTTCTACGACGTCAGCTTCGTTCCCGCCGGTGACGGCCCGTCCGCCGGTCAGCTGGCCGCCATCACGCCGAACCGAGACCGCGTTCCGACGCGGGTCAGCAAGCACACCGTGATGGACCTGGACGCCTGGCCCTATCCCAAGACGCCGCTGGTGCCGCTGGCGGAGTCGGTGCACGAGCGGATGTCGGTCGAGATCTTCCGCGGCTGCACCCGTGGGTGCCGGTTCTGCCAGGCCGGCATGATCACCCGCCCGGTGCGTGAGCGCTCCATCGAGGGCATCGGCAAGATGGTCGAGGCCGGGCTGAACGCCACCGGCTTCGAAGAGGTCGGCCTGCTGTCGCTGTCGAGTGCTGACCACTCCGAGATCGCGCCGCTGGCCAAGCAGCTCGCCGACCGGTACGAGGAGTCGCGGGTGTCGCTGTCACTGCCCTCGACCAGGGTGGACGCGTTCAACATCGACCTGGCGAACGAGTTCTCCCGCAACGGCCGGCGCTCCGGCCTGACGTTCGCCCCCGAGGGCGGGTCCGAGCGGCTGCGCCGGGTCATCAACAAGATGGTCACCCACCAGGACCTCATCAACACCGTGACGGCGGCGTACTCCCAGGGCTGGCGCCAGGTGAAGCTGTACTTCATGTGCGGCCTGCCCACCGAGACGGACTCCGACGTTCTCGAGATCGCCAAGATGGCTCAGGACGTCATCCGGGCCGGACGACAGGCCACCGGGTCACGCGACGTCCGGGCCACCGTCTCGATCGGCGGGTTCGTGCCCAAGCCGCACACGCCGTTCCAGTGGGCCGCCCAGGCCTCGCCCGAGGTGGTCGACGACCGGCTGCGCAAGCTCCGGGCCGCGATCAGCGCCGACAAGTCGCTGGGCCGCGCCATCGGCATGCGCTACCACGACGGGCAGCCGTCCCTGATCGAGGGCCTGCTCTCGCGTGGCGACCGGCGGGTGGGCGCGGTCATCGAGCAGGCGTGGCGCGACGGCGCCCGGTTCGACGGCTGGAGCGAGCACTTCTCCTACGCCCGCTGGATAGCTGCGGCTGACAAGGTTCTGCCGCCGCTAGGCGTGTCGATCGAGTTCTTCACCACCCGTGAGCGCGACGCCGACGAGGTGCTGCCCTGGGACCACCTGGACTCGGGCCTGGACAAGCAGTGGCTGTGGGACGACTGGCAGGACGCGCTTACCGGCTACGAGCAGGACGACTGCCGGTGGACGCCCTGCTTCGACTGCGGGGTGTGCCCGACGATGGGCACCGACATCCAGGTCGGGCCGACCGGCAAGACGTTGCTGCCGCTGGTGGCCACCGGCTCGGCCAAGGTTCCGTGGCCGGTCAGCACCTCGGTCCAGCGCTGATGGCCCGGCGCTTGCCGGAGGGGCCGGCGCACGTACCGCCCGTCCAGCGGATCCGGTTGCAGTACGCCAAGCGGGGCCGGCTGAGGTTTTCCTCACACCGCGACTTCGCCCGGGCCTTCGAGCGATCGCTGCGTCGCGCCGATATCCCGATGGCGTATTCGGCGGGCTTCCATCCGCACCCCAAGATCAGTTACGTCGGGGCAGCGCCCACCGGCGTCGGTTCCGAGGCGGAGTACCTCGAACTGGCGATGGCGCGGCACTGCGAGCCGGAACAGGTGCGCGCCGCCATCGATGCCGTTCTTCCAGACGGGCTCGACATGATCCGCGCCGTCGACGCCGCGGACTGCCCGCCCGGGTCGCTGGCCGAGGTGATGCAGGCATCGGTGTGGCAGCTCGAGCTGGTTGCTGATCCGCAGTCGCTGCGTGAGGCAGTGCTTGCCCTGCTCGCGGCCGAATCGGTGCTCGTCGAGCGCCTCACCAAGGACGGCCGGCGCAGCCTCGACGCCCGGGCCCCCATCGTGTCGGCTGAGATGTCGGACCACCCGGATCAAGAGGGGCGTGCGATACTGACCATGGTCGTCCGTCAGGTAACCCCGACGGTTCGGCCGGACGATGTGCTTACCGCGCTTCAGTCAGTCGCCGGTTTCGCCCCGTCGCAGCCCCCACGGGCCACGCGGCTGGCGCAGGGACCGGTCGATGAGACAGGCACGGTGGCAGATCCGTTGTGCACCACCAAGCTCTCGGCCACCGAGCTGTCGGCCACCGAGACGCTACTGAGCACTGAACCGCCTGTCGGCACCCGCTGACAGGCTGAGAAGACTTTGTGTCCCGCTCGCGGGTGGGACGCCATACCGCCACTGCGCGGCCGCATGCCGGCGAAGTAAGCCGATGCAAACGGCCCCGGTGGTGAGACAGGAGCACCACGAGCCATGCTCGATAACGAACCCATCGACAACACTGGGAACACGTACAACGCTGGCAACACTGGGGAGGCCGGCAACACAGGGTCGGCGCCGGATTCCGGAGCCCCCGTTCCCGCTAAGAAGGCCACTCGTAAGGCGCCAGCCAAGCGTGCCCCCCGCAAGACCGCGGCTCAGAAGGCTGTCGAGGCCGCCGCTGCCGAGAACGCACCGGCCGCAGGCGCCTCTGCTGCCGACGCACCAGCTCCAGAAGCACCGGCCACGCCGGTCGCGAAGGCACCGGCCACGGACGCCAAGCCGAAGCGAGCGCCCCGTGCGCGCAAGGCGCCGGCCAAGAAGGCAGCCGCTTCGGAAGCTGCTCAAGTCGAGGTTCCGGCGACAGCAACTGACGCGCCGGCAGCTACTGACGCTCGGGCCGACAGCACGCCGACGGTAGGCGACACCGATGCCGATAACGCGGCTACCGATGAGGTGCCGCAGGCCGAGGCCCCCGAGCGCAAGGCCCCGGCCAAGCGCACGCCCCGCAAGCGCACCAGCAAGGCAGCGGCCGCTGCCGTCCCAGCCACCGACCCAGCGGCCACCGATTCAGCAGTACCTGACGCACCAACAGCGGACACCGCATCCACGCCCGTTGACAGCACCACCGCCGAGACCACCGAGCCGCTCACCTCGGCAGCGGGCCAGCCGACGCTGACGGCTCCGTCGGTGCTGTTCCAGCCCCCGGCCGAAGCCAAGGCGCCCTCGCGCCGCCGTCGTGGCTCGGCCAAGGCGCCGGCTCCCGAACCGGTCGCCCCGCCCGCTGACGAGCCGACGTCGGCCGCCGATACGGACGGAACCGGCGACCTCGCCGTGGACGACCTCGTCCCGGCGGAGGAGCTCGGAACCGAGGCGGTCGTCGAGTCAGATATCGACGCTGATGCGGACACCGACGCTGATGCCGAGGCAGAGTCCGATACGGACGCAGAGGACAGTAGCGAGACCGGTGGCCGCCGCCGCCGCCGTCGCGGCCGGCGAGGTCGCGGCAACCGCTCCACCGAGGACGCGACCGACTCGACCGAGGTTTCCGACACCGAGCCCACTGAGCCGGCCGAGCTGTCCGTGCTGGCCGAAGACGCCGTCGATGAGGAGGAGGAGGAGGACCACGCGGACGCTGTGGCGGAGGCCGCGATGTCGGCCAGCGCCCGTCGCCGCCGTCGTCGCCGCCGTTCCACCGGCGCGGACGGGGCAGAGGCCGTCTCCGAAGACGACCCGCCCAACACCGTCGTGCACGTCCGCGACAGCCGTGAAGGCCGGGGCAGCAGCCGCGGCAGCGCTGCCGATGACGACGGCGTACGTGGTGTCAAGGGCTCGACCCGGCTCGAGGCCAAGCGCCAGCGCCGCCGTGACAACCGTGACTCCGGACGGGGTCGAGCCCCGATCCTCACCGAGGCCGAGTTCCTGGCCCGCCGCGAGGCCGTCGACCGGGTGATGGCGGTTCGGCAGGCCGGCGACCGGACCCAGATCGCGGTCCTCGAAGACGACATCCTGGTCGAGCACTACGTCACTCGGGCCAGCGCGAGCAGCGCGGTGGGCAACGTCTACCTCGGCCGGGTGCAGAACGTGTTGCCCTCCATGGAGGCTGCCTTCATCGACATCGGCCGTGGCCGCAACGGCGTCCTCTACGCCGGCGAGGTCAACTGGGACGTCGCCGGTCTCGAGGGCAAGGCGCGCTCCATCGAGAACGCGCTCAATCCGGGCGACACCGTTCTGGTGCAGGTCACCAAGGACCCGATCGGGCACAAGGGCGCCCGGCTGACGAGCCAGATCTCGCTGCCCGGCCGCTTCGTCGTGTACGTCCCGGGCGGCGGCATGACCGGCATCAGCCGCAAGCTGCCGGACGTGGAGCGTAGCCGGCTCAAGGCCATCCTGAAGAAGGTCGTTCCGGACGAGGCGGGCGTGATCGTACGTACCGCGGCCGAGGGCGCCACCGAAGAGGACCTGGTCAGCGACGTCGAGCGATTGAAGACCGAGTGGGAAGCGATCAGCAAGAAGGCGGAGAAGACGAAGCAGTCCGGTGACGGGCCGCTCATCGTGCACGGTGAGCCGGACCTGGCCATCCGTGTCGTCCGCGACATCTTCAATGACGACTTCAAGAAGCTGGTGGTCTCCGGGTCCGACATTCACCGGACGCTGACCGACTATGTCTCCGACATCGCGCCGGAGCTGGCCAACAGGATCGCCCTGCATACCGGCGAGTCGGATCTGTTCCGCAACCTGCGGGTGGACGAGCAGCTGGCCAAGGCCTTGGACCGCAAGGTCTGGCTGCCCTCCGGCGGCTCGCTCGTCATCGACCGCACCGAGGCCATGACGGTGGTGGACGTCAACACCGGCAAGTACACCGGTTCCGGCGGCAACCTCGAGCAGACGGTCACCCGCAACAACCTCGAGGCGGCCGAAGAGATCGTCCGTCAGCTCCGGCTGCGCGACATCGGCGGCATCGTGGTGATCGACTTTATCGACATGGTGCTGGAAAGCAACCGGGACCTGGTCCTGCGCCGGCTCACCGAGTGCCTCGGCCGCGACCGCACCAAGCACCAGGTGGCTGAGGTCACCTCGCTCGGCCTGGTGCAGATGACGCGCAAGCGGGTCGGCGAGGGCCTGCTGGAAGCGTTCAGCGAGCCGTGTGAGCACTGCAAGGGCCGTGGCGTCATCCTGCACCTCGACCCGGTCGAGAAGAACCAGCAGAACGGCGGCACGTCCGCTGCTCCTGCCGCGGTGAGCGCCGGCGAGGAGCGGATCGGTCGAGGCCGGCGGAACCGCAAGGCCCGGTCGGAGCAGACCAGCCTGCCGGAGCAGCCAGACCAGGCCTCGTTGGCCGCTGAGGAAGAGAAGCGACGCAGCGCAGCCAATGCCATCGCGGCGATCGTGGCGGCGACGAACGGCCACGAGGCGGTTGTGGCCGTGTCCGACGAGAGCAGCGCCGATCGGGTGGACAGCGACCCGGCCAGCGGTGATGTCGTCAGCAGCGACGCACTCAGCAGCGACGAGATCAGCAGCGCGGTCAGCAGCAATGCCGTCGGCAGCAGTGACGCGACGAGCGGCGCGAACGGCGCTGCCGTCAATGGCAGGCGATCCGGACGTAGGCGTGCCACCAGTCGTGGCGCTGTGCGGCCGGCCGACGAGGCCACGGACCAGCCCAGTGGCGATGCGGCGGCGGAGGCTTCCGCTGTACTGGTCAGCGAACCGGCCGCCAGCCAGCCGGCCAGTGACTCGGCAAGCAGGGAGCCGGCCGCCAGTGAACCGGTGAGCAGCCAGCCGGCGGCTGAGCCAGCTCCAGAGCGGGTCACCGGGACCGCCACGGTGTCTGCGACGGTCCCACCGCGCCCCCGGCGCAGGCGCGCCGCAAGCCGCCCGGCCGGGCCACCGGCGGGCGTGACGGCGGCTGAGAGGTAGCCGCTTTGCCTGTGGGGCAGGACGTGCCGTAATCTGTACAACGGCCACTGCTCTACGGGTGGCCGTTCTCGCGTGACGTCGTTCTGGTGCCTGACTGCAGCCGCCAGCGGACGCAGACGCAGACCATGATCTCGATAGCTGTTCGACAGGAGTGGATTTCCGATGTACGCCATCGTCAAAACCGGCGGCAAGCAATACAAGGTCGCTGTCGGTGACGTCGTGACGGTTGAGAAGCTGGACGTGGCCGCTGGCGGCAGCATTGCTCTCCCCGCGATCCTCCTCGTCGACGGCGAGAACGTCACGACCGACGCCACCGACCTCGCTGCCGTGTCCGTCACGGGTGAGCTCGTCGCCCAGGTCAAGGGCCCCAAGATCAAGATTCACAAATACAAGAACAAAACCGGCTACCACAAGCGGATCGGGCACCGTCAGAAGCTGTCCCAGATCCGGGTCACCGGCATCGAGAGCGGAAAGAAGTAGAGCCATGGCACACAAGAAGGGTGCATCCAGCTCCCGCAACGGCCGCGATTCTCACGCCCAGCGCCTCGGCGTGAAGCGTTTTGGTGGGCAGCTCGTCAATGCCGGCGAGATCATCGTCCGGCAGCGCGGAACCCACTTCCACCCAGGTGACCTGGTCGGCCGTGGCGGCGACGACACGCTGTTCGCGCTCGCCAGCGGCAACGTGCTGTTCGGCTCCCGCCGCGGTCGTAAGACCATCAGCATCGTTCCCGTCGAGGCCTAGGAGCCTTCGGTACCAGCGGAGCAGTTAACTTTCATCAGAAGGCGGGCACCGGGACTCCGGAGCCCGCCTTCTGCGTTATACCGGTACACCTTCTGCGTTATACCGGTACACGCAGTCGCAGCACGAACTTCCGGCTGCTGTACCTCCAGCTACAAGCTGTATGGACTGCCGGCGGCACTCGGAACTCCGTTCCCAGGCCCCGGGCACTGAGAAAGGAGCACCCGGCGTGGTGAAATTTGTCGACCGGGTGGTCCTGCATGTGACCGCCGGTAATGGCGGTCACGGTTGCGCCTCCGTGCACCGCGAGAAGTTCAAGCCGCTGGGCGGCCCCGACGGTGGCAATGGCGGCCGCGGCGGTGACGTCGTGCTCACCGTGGACCCGCAGGTGCATACCTTGCTGGACTTCCACCATCACCCGCACCAGAAGGCAGGCAACGGCCGTCCCGGTGCCGGCAAGCATCGCAGCGGCGCCGACGGGGGCGACCTGGAGCTGGCCGTTCCGAACGGCACCGTCGTGCACGCCGCGGACGGCAGCGTGCTGGCGGACCTCACCGGAGCCGGCGCCCAGTACGTGGTGGCCCGCGGTGGACGCGCCGGGCTCGGCAACGCGGCGCTGGCCTCCACCCGTCGCAAGGCTCCGGGCTTCGCGTTGCTCGGCGAGCCCGGCGAGGCGCTCGACGTCGTCCTGGAGCTCAAGTCCATGGCCGATGTCGGGCTGGTCGGCTTCCCGTCCGCGGGCAAGTCCTCCCTGGTAGCCGCCATCTCGGCCGCCCGCCCCAAGATTGCCGACTACCCCTTCACCACCCTCGTTCCCAACCTGGGCGTCGTCAGCGCGGGGGCGACCACCTTCACGGTTGCCGACGTCCCCGGCCTGATCCCGGGCGCCGCGCAGGGCAAGGGCCTCGGCCTGGAATTCCTGCGGCACATCGAACGGTGCGCGGTGCTGCTGCACGTGCTGGACTGCGCGACGCTGGAGCCCGGCCGCGACCCCATCAGCGACCTGGAGGCGATCGAGGCGGAGTTGTCGCAGTACGAGTCGTCCCTCGGTGACCTGCTGGAACGGCCACGGCTGGTGGCGCTGAACAAGGTGGACGTTCCGGAAGCGCGCGAGCTGGCCGATTTCGTCACCGAAGAGCTCACCGGCCGCGGCTACCGGGTGTTCGAGATCTCGGCGGTCTCGCACTCCGGCCTGCGCGAGCTGACCTTCGCCCTGGCCGGCCTCGTCGAGGAGTTCCGCGCCGGCCAAGGCGCGGTGGAGCCGGCCCGGATCGTGCTCAAGCCCAAGGCCATCGACGACTCCGGATTCACGGTCTCCGAGGACCCTGCCGAGCCCGGAACCTACGTCGTCCGCGGCGCCAAGCCGGAGCGCTGGGTCCGCCAGACCCAGTTCGACAACGACGAAGCTGTGGGCTACCTCGCCGACCGGCTGGCACGACTGGGGGTCGAGGACGAGCTGGCCAAGCTCGGCGCGGAGCCCGGTGCGACGGTGACCATCCTGGACTTCGTCTTCGACTTCCAGCCCACCGCAGGCATGGCCGACGAGGCGTACGCACCGACCCGGCGCGGCGAGGACGAACGGCTCGATCTCAACACCCGCCCGAATGCCGACGAGCGGCTGGCGTCGAAGAAGGTCCGCCGGGCGCATGTCTCGGACGAGGAGCTGCTCCTCGAGCGCGCGGTCGAAGAACGGCTGTGACCGCTCCGGCGGACCGCGGGGCGGTCGCGTCCGCGCCCCGGACCGTCGTCAAGGTCGGCTCGTCCTCGCTGACCCATCGGGGCAAGCTGCAAGCCGGGCCGCTGGATGCCCTGGTCGACGCGCTCGCCGCTCGGCGGGGCGCCGGACAACAGGTGGTGCTGGTGTCCTCGGGAGCCATCGCGGCCGGTATCGGGCCGTTGGGGCTGAAGGCCCGGCCGCGTGACCTCGCCACCCAGCAGGCCGCGGCCAGCGTGGGTCAGTTGCTGCTGGCAGAGCGGTACGCCACGTCCTTCGGCCGGCACGGTTTGACCGTCGGCCAGGTGCTGCTCACCGCCGACGACCTGCACCGCCGGGGTAGTTACCGCAACGCGGTCCGCACCCTGGAACGGCTGCTGGCGCTCGGCGTCATCCCGATCGTCAACGAGAACGACACGGTCGCCACCCACGAGATCCGGTTCGGGGACAACGACCGGCTGGCCGCCCTGGTGGCCCATCTGGTGCAGGCGGACGCGCTCGTGCTGCTGTCCGACATCGACGGGCTCTACACCGCTGATCCGCGCAAGCCCGGGGCGGTGCTGATCTCGGAGGTGCATGACGCCAGCGACCTGGCAGCCGTCACGGTGCTCGGCTCCGGCTCGGCGGTGGGCACCGGCGGGATGGCGACGAAGGTCGACGCCGCGCTCATCGCCACCGGGGCCGGCATTCCGGTACTGCTCACCGACGCGCCCTCGATCGGCAACGCGCTGGCCGGCGTGGGCGGCACGTTCTTCGCCCCGGCAGCCCGCAAGACCGCGTCGCGGCTGTTCTGGCTTCGGCACGCGACGACGCCACGGGGACGACTGGTGCTGGACGCCGGAGCGGTGCGGGCCGTCACCGTCAGGCGGGTGTCGCTGCTTCCCGCCGGGATCACCGCGGTCACCGGTGACTTCTCGGCGGGTGATCCGGTCGAACTCGCCGACGAGGCCGGCCGGGTACTGGCCCGCGGCCTGGTCGGCTTCGACAGTGACGACCTGCCCGACCTGCTGGGCAAGTCGACTCCGGACCTGCCGCAGGAGCTGCGCCGCGAGGCCGTCCACCGGGACGACCTGATCCTGCTCTGAAGTCGAAGTTTCAACACCGTTTCATGCCAGCCGCGATATATCATCGAGTGATGACCCAGCGGGACAGCAGCACCGAGCCCACAGCCGCGACCGAGACAGCCGCGACCGAGACCGCCGCGACCGAGACCGCCGCGACCGAGACCGCCGCGACCGAGACCGCCGCGACCGAGACCGCCGCGACCGAGACCGAGGTACGGGCGGTCGCGGCCCGTGCCCGAGCGGCGGCCATCGAGCTGGCTCCGCTGACCCGAGGCGCGAAGGATGAGGCGCTGCACGCCATGGCGGACGCGGTGCTCGAGGCCACCGACGAGCTGCTGAGAGCGAATACCCGCGACGTCGACCGGGCGCGGCGGGCCGGCACCCCGGAGCAGACCATCGACCGGCTGGCGCTGTCGGCCGAGCGGATCGCCGCCATGGCACAGGGCTTGCGCGACGTCGCCGCGCTGCCGGACCCGGTCGGCGAGGTCGTCCGGGGCTACAACCAGCCCAACGGCCTCGAGATCAAGCAGCTCCGGGTCCCGCTCGGCGTCGTCGCGATCGTGTACGAGGCCAGGCCCAATGTCACTGTCGACGCGGCGGGGCTGGCGCTGAAGTCCGGCAATGCCGCGCTGCTCCGGGGTTCGGCAAGCGCGTACGAGTCCAACTCGGCACTGATCGGCGTACTGGCCGAGGCCGCGGTCAAGGCCGCCCTTCCCGAGAACTGCGTGCAGCTGGTGCCGGGCACCGACCGCTCCAGCGTCGGCTACCTGCTCGGCGCCCGCGGCCTGGTGGACGTGATCATTCCGCGCGGGGGAGCGGGCCTGATCCAGTACGTGGTGGACAACTCCTCGGTTCCGGTGATCGAGACCGGCACCGGCAACGTCCATGTGTACGTCGATGCCGGCGCCGATCTCGAGCTGGCCGAGAAGATCGTGCTGAACTCGAAGATCTCGCGTCCCAGCGTGTGCAACTCGGCGGAGTCGCTACTGGTGCACCAGGCCGTCGCGGCCGAGTTCCTGCCCCGGATCACCGCTGCCCTGCAGGCCAGTGGCGTCATCCTGCACGGCGACGACAGCTTCACCCGGGTCAATGACGAGGTGTGCCCGGCGGTGGACGACGACTGGGGGACGGAGTACCTCTCACTGGACATCGCCGCCCGGCTGGTAGCCGACGTCGACGAGGCGATCGAGCACATCCGCCGCTGGTCCACCGGCCACACCGAGGCGATCGTGACCTGCGACCTCGGCACCGCCCGCCGTTTCATCTCGCGGGTGGACTCCGCGGCCGTGGTGGTGAACGCCTCCACCCGCTTCGTCGACGGCGGCGAGTTCGGCTTCGGTGCCGAGATCGGCATCTCGACGCAGAAGCTGCACGCCCGCGGACCGATGGGTTTGCCCGAGCTCACCACGACGAAGTGGGTCGTGTTCGGCGACGGCCAGATCCGCTGAGTGCGACTGCCGGCCTGGTGCGGTCAGCCGGCTCTCCCCGGCGTGGTGCGTCCCGGACGCTGACGTCACGTATTCTCTTAGCCGGGCCGGTGTTGTCCCGAATCGCATGATGGACTCGAAGAGAACGAGGCTGCGAAGTGGGCGACATCACCGGTTTCCTCAAGCACGAGCGCCAGCTGCCACCCCGGCGGCCGGTCGCGGTGCGGATCCAGGACTGGCGCGAGGTGTACGAGCCGGTCGATCCAGAACTGACCCGTACCCAGGCAAGCCGTTGCATGGATTGTGGAATCCCGTTCTGTCACAACGGCTGCCCACTCGGAAACCTGATTCCGGAGTGGAACGACCTGGTGTACCGGGACCAGTGGCACGACGCCATCGACCGGCTGCACGCCACCAACAACTTTCCCGAATTCACCGGACGGCTGTGCCCGGCGCCCTGTGAGGCCTCGTGCGTGCTCGGCATCAGCCAGGACCCGGTGACCATCGAGCACGTCGAGAAAGAGATCATCGAGCGTGCCTGGGACAGCGGCTGGGTCACTCCGGTGCCCGCATCCACCGAGACCGGCAAGCGGGTCGCCGTGGTCGGATCGGGTCCGTCCGGGCTCGCGGCCGCGCAGCAGCTCACCAGGGCGGGGCATCAGGTCACGGTGCTGGAGCGCGCCGACCGCATCGGTGGCCTGCTGAGGTACGGCATCCCCGAGTTCAAGATGGAGAAGCACGTCATCGACCGCCGCATCCAGCAGATGACCGCGGAAGGCACCGAGTTCCGGACCGGCGTGAACGTCGGGGTCGATGTGACCCCCGAGCAGTTGCGCGCCGACTACGACGCCGTGGTGCTCGCCGGCGGGGCGACCCAGTGGCGGGACCTGCCCATCCCGGGCCGCGAGTCCAAGGGCATCCACCAGTCCATGGAGTTCCTGCCGCTGGCCAACCGAGTTCAGCAGGGCGACCTGGAGGTGGCCCCCATCTCGGCGGCGGGCAAGCGCGTCGTCATCATCGGCGGCGGCGACACCGGGGCGGACTGCCTGGGCACCTCGCACCGGCAGGGCGCGCTGTCGGTGCACCAGTTCGAGATCATGCCCCGGCCACCGGCCGCACGTGCTGAGATCAACCCGTGGCCGACCTGGCCGCTGATGTTCCGGACCGCGTCCGCGCACGAAGAGGGCGGCGAGCGGCTGTTCGCGGTGAACACCGAGCGCTTCGTCGGGGACGGGGACGGAAATGTCACCGCACTGCGAGCACACGAGGTGCAGCTGGTGGACGGCACGTTCGCCAAGGTCGAGGGTTCCGAGTTCGACCTGCCGTGCGACCTGGTGCTGCTGGCGATGGGCTTCACCGGTCCTGAGCGCGCTCCGCTGCTCGACGGCCTCGGGGTCGACCTGACCGCTCGTGGCAACGTCGACCGCGACTCCGGATGGGCGACGAACGTCGAGGGCGTCTTCGTAGCCGGTGACATGGGCCGTGGCCAGAGCCTGATCGTGTGGGCCATCGCCGAGGGCCGCTCAGCCGCGGCCGCAGTGGACCGCTACCTGTCCGGGGACTCGACGCTGCCCGCACCGATCAGCCCCACCACGGCGGCCCAGCGCTGACCAACCCACGCCGCACGGTTAGCCACCCGCCCGTCGGGTTAGCCACCCGCCCGTCGGGTTAGCCACCCGCCCGTCGGGTTAGCCACGCGGGTTAGCCGTACGCCGACGGCCGGCCGTGGCGAGCCGCTCTCGTAGGATGCCCGCCATGACGTTGGCCCCCATTCCGCCCCGCACCGACGGCGACACCTCACCCGCGATCTCGGTGCCGGCCACCAGGGCTCGCAGGGTCGGCATCATGGGCGGTACGTTCGACCCGATCCACCACGGGCACCTCGTCGCGGCCAGCGAGGTGGCCGACCTCTTCGACCTCGACGAGGTGGTGTTCGTCCCCACCGGCCGGCCGTGGCAGAAGGCGGAGCGGCAGGTCAGCGCCGCCGAGCACCGGTACCTGATGACGGTGGTGGCCACGGCCTCGAACCCCAGCTTCTGGGTCAGCCGGGTGGACATCGACCGGCCCGGGCCTACGTACACCGTGGACACCGTCCGCGACATCTCGGCACTCCGGCCGGGGGCGGAGCTGTTCTTCATCACCGGGGCGGACGCCCTGCAGGCGATCCTGTCGTGGAAGGACGCCGACGAGCTGTTCACGATGTGTCACCTGGTGGGGGTGACCCGGCCGGGTTACCACCTGTCCAGCGAGCATCTGCCCAGCGACAGCGTCACCCTGCTGGACGTGCCCGCCATGGCGATCTCGTCCTCGGCGGTCCGGGACCGGGTCCGCGCCTTCCGTCCGGCGTGGTACCTGGTTCCGGACGGCGTGGTGCAGTACATCGGCAAGTACGCCCTCTACCGTGGCTGATGACGCTGAGGGAACCTGCTGCTCAGCGCAGGCCGGGCCGCACCCGTCCGTAGCCGATCTCGTCGCTGAAGCTGCCGTCGGGGTTGCGCAACCGGGCCTGGAACAGCGCGTCGCGGGTGAAGCCGGCCGCCTCGGCCGAGCGGGCGGAGGCGACGTTCCCCACCTTGCAGCCGAGCTCCAGCCGTGCGGTGGAGGTCTGTGAGAAGACCCAGCCGGCCACCAGGTTCAGGGCCCGGGTGGTGAACCGGCGACCCCGGAACTCCGGGAGCACGCCGTAGCCGATGCCGAGCAGGTCCGGTGGGCCGACCGTTCGTAACGTGAGCACGCCGGCCCCGACCCCGGTGGCGGCATCGCAGATCAGCAGCATGGCGCGGCGGCCGGTGAGCCACATCAGGGCGGCCCCGTTGGCGAGCTCTGTCGCGGCCACCTCGGTCAGCGGCTCACCGCCGAATCCCCAGGCGCGAGACAGCTCGTTGTTCGTCTCGGCCTGCAGCGTCCTCCAGTCCGACCCGGTGACCGGGCGCATCGTCACCACGCCGTCGGTGAGTTCGGTGAGCGCCGGCCAACCAGCGGCCACCGGCTCCCCTGAGTCGCCGGCGAGCCGCGCGAAGACCGCGCTGTCGCACGGACCGTCCGGACCGGGCAGGTAACCGCGCAGGACGCCCTCGAAGCCGAAGCCCGCGCGCAAGGCCACCCTCGCCGAGGCGGTGTTGCGGGGGTCGCACTGGATCTGGATGCGCCCCAGGCCGGCGGCGAAGCCGAACCGGGCCAGCGTCGAGGTGGCCTCCGTCGCGTAGCCGCGGCTCCAGAAGTTCGAGGCGATCCAGTATCCGATCTCAGCGCTGGCCCGTCCCGACACCGGAAAGTTCAGGGACGCGCTGCCCACCAGCTCGCCGGTGGTGTTCTCGGCCACGGCGCAGTCCAGGCTGCTGCCTCGGCCACGACCGGCCGTGCCGCCCTCTGTGACGAACGCGACGGCGTCCTGAGCGGTGTAGGGCGTCGGTAGTAAGGGCAGGTAGGCGCTCATCCGCCGATCCGCCATGACGGATTGCACGGCCGGGGCATCAGAACGCTGCCAAGGCCGCAGCGTCAGCCGTCCACCGTGCAGCACCAGGCCGTCGAGCTCGATGCCGTTCCATTCCGCCATGGCACCCAGATTGCCAGATTGTCGACATTGAAGTTCACCGCCGAGACAGGGCACGTACGATGAGGGTGTGGTACTTCATAAACTGCTGCGCGCCGGCGAAGGCAAGATCGTCAGGCGGCTCAATTCCATCGCTGATCACATCGAGACGCTCGAAGAGGATTACGTCGATCTGACGGACGCCGAGCTTCGCGCGCTGACCGATCAGTTCAAAGAGCGCTACGGCGACGGCGAGACGCTGGACGAGCTGTTGCCCGAGGCGTTCGCGGTCGTGCGCGAGGCCGCCCGCCGCACGCTGGGGCAGTTCCACTACAAGGTGCAGCTGATGGGTGGCGCCGCGATGCACCTGGGCAACATCGCCGAGATGAAGACCGGTGAGGGCAAGACCCTGGTCTCGACGCTGCCGGCCTACCTGAACGCACTGTCCGGTGAGGGCGTGCACGTGGTCACCACGAACGACTACCTCGCCTCCCGGGACGGCGACTGGATGGGCCGGGTGCACCGGTTCCTCGGCCTGTCGGTGGGCAAGATCCTGTCGAACATGACACCTGAGGAGCGGCGCGCGTCCTATGCCGCCGACATCACCTATGGCACGAACAACGAGTTCGGCTTCGACTACCTGCGCGACAACATGGCGTGGTCCCTGGACGACCTGGTGCAGCGCGGCCACAACTTCGCCGTCGTCGACGAGGTCGACTCGATCCTGATCGACGAGGCCCGGACGCCGCTGATCATCTCCGGCCCGGCCGATGAGAACCAGCGCTGGTACCCGGAGTTCGCCCGGCTGGCGCCACGAATGCGCAAGGACGAGCACTACGAGGTCGAAGAGGGCAAGCGCACCATCGCGGTCACCGAGGCCGGCGTCGAGTTCGTCGAGGACCAGCTGGGCATCGACAACCTCTATGAGGCGGCCAACACGCCGCTGGTCGGTTATCTGAACAACGCCCTGAAGGCCAAGGAGCTCTACAAGCGCGACCGTGACTACATCGTCCGCGAGGGCGAGGTGCTGATCGTCGACGAGTTCACCGGACGGGTGCTGGCCGGCCGGCGCTACAACGAGGGCATGCACCAGGCGATCGAGGCGAAAGAGGGTGTGCAGATCCAGCAGGAGAACCAGACCCTGGCCACCATCACCCTGCAGAACTACTTCCGGCTCTACTCCAAGCTGTCCGGCATGACCGGAACCGCTCAGACCGAGGCTGCCGAGCTGCACCAGATCTACAAGCTGGGCGTGGTGCCGATTCCCACCAACCGCCCGATGGTGCGCCTCGATGACACCGACCTGATCTACAAGAACGAGGACGCCAAGTTCGCCGCGGTGGTGGACGACATCGCCGAGCGCCACGACAGGGGCCAGCCGGTCCTGGTCGGCACCGCGAGCGTCGCCAAGTCCGAGCTGCTGGCCAATCTGCTGCTGCGCCGCGGCATCCCGCACGAGGTGCTCAACGCCAAGCAGCACGACCGCGAGGCGGCGATCGTCGCGATGGCCGGGCGCAAGGGCGCGGTCACGGTGGCGACCAACATGGCGGGCCGCGGTACCGACATCATGCTCGGCGGCAACCCCGAGTTCATGGCCGACAGCGAGCTCCGCGAGCTGGGGCTGAGCCCAGCCGACACGCCCGAGGAGTACGAGGCCGCCTGGCCCGGTGCGCTGAGCAAGGCAAAAGAGGCGGTGGCCCGCGAACACGACGACGTCGTGGAACTGGGCGGCCTGTACGTCCTGGGCACCGAGCGGCACGAGTCGCGCCGTATCGACAACCAGCTCCGCGGTCGGTCGGGCCGGCAGGGAGACCCGGGCCTGTCCCGCTTCTACCTCTCACTCGGTGACGACCTCATGGTGCGGTTCAACGGCGAGCGCATCGCCACCATCATGAACTTCCTGCGGCTGCCCGAAGACACCCCGATCGAGAACAAGCAGGTGTCCAAGGCGATCCAGTCGGCCCAGACGCAGGTCGAGGGCCAGAACTTCGAGATCCGCAAGAACGTCCTGAAGTACGACGAGGTTCTCAACAAGCAGCGCACGGTCATCTACGACGAGCGCCGGCGGGTGCTGTCCGGTGCCGACCTGAGCGACCAGATCCGGCCGATGATCACCGACGTCGTCACCTCCTACGTCGAGGGCGCGACGTCCTCGGGCTACCCGGAGGACTGGGACCTCGACCAGCTGTGGGTCGCGCTGAAGACGCTCTACCCGATCTCGCTCACTCCTGACGAGGCGATCAAGACCGCGGGCGGTGAGCGCAACGACCTCTCCCGCGAATTCCTGGTGGAAGAGATCGTGGCCGACGCCCAGGCCGCCTACTACCAGCGTGAGTCCGAGCTCGGCGAAGAGGTCACCCGCGAGCTCGAGCGCCGGGTGCTGCTGTCGGTGCTGGACCGCAAGTGGCGTGAGCACCTGTACGAGATGGACTACCTGCAAGAGGGCATCGGCCTTCGCGCGATGGCACAGCGGGACCCTCTGGTCGAGTACCAGAAAGAGGGCTTCGACATGTTCAGGGCCATGATGGACGCGATCCAGGAGGAGTCGGTCGGCTTCCTGTTCAACCTCGAGGTGCAGGTCGACGCCGATGAGCCTGAGGCCGGGGCGTCGGCCGAGCTGGTGGTTCCCGACTCCGAGGGCGAGCTTACCGACGTCACGGCCGCGCGGCCGGAGATCAAGGCCGGACTGTCCGACCTCGATCCCGACACCGCGTCCGGCGAGGTTGAGAACGAGGAGCATCCCACCGTTCTGGCAAAGGGTCTCGGGCCGTCGGGTGACGGGGTGCCGTTGACCTACAGCGCACCGGCGCTCGGCTCGGATACCCCTGAGGTGCACACCGAGGACGGTCACCCGGCCGCTGAGGCCAGCCGGGGCGCCATTGCTGAGGCGAACCAGGGCGCCGCGACGAAGCAGCGGCGGCCCAATCCCAACCGGGGTAGCCGGGGGAACAAGCGCAAGCGCTGACCTGTGACGGGCTGGGTGGCGTCCGTGCTGTCCGGTTCGCACATTGGTCTGGACCAGTTTTGCCGGTTGGTGGCCACTCGCGCCCGAATTCGGGCTACCACCAGGCAAATCTAAATTGGACTAGACCAAAGTATTGACAGCGCCTTCCGTGTTGGTGCACATTCTCTCTATTGGCGCGATCTCTTCCCAGAGTTCCCGCTAACCGAACGGCACAACAGTGCCGAGCGGCGAGAGCGCCCGTCCGGCGCGACCCCCCACGCAGGTGCCGGACGAGGGTGCAACCCGTGCCCCAGGAGAACGAAATGAAGCGAGCACACCTCGCGTCGGCCCTGCTGGCGGTGACCGTGGCCGCTGGTGTCAGCGCCGCGGCCACCGGCAACGCCGACGCAGGAGTCACCCGGCCTGCCGCGGTCACTCCGGCCGCGACCCTCAGCAGCAACTGGTACGCCTCGGCGCCGTACCTGATGCCGCAGAGCAACAACCCGCCCGACCCGACGGTCGTCATGGCCGCTACGGGACAGAAGGCGTTCCAGCTCGCGTTCATCCTGGCGCCCAACGGCGGTGGCTGTAGCCCCACCTGGGACGGGACCAGCGCCGTCTCCTCCGACACCGTGGTCGCGGGGGTCATCAACAAGATCCGTGGCGCCGGCGGCGACGTCTCGGTGTCCGTCGGCGGTTACGGCGGCACCAAGCTCGGCCAGAACTGCGCCGATGTGGCCTCTACCGCGGCCGCGTACCAGCAGGTGATCACCAAGTACGGCCTGAAGGCGATCGACTTCGACCTCGAGGAGCCCGAGTACGAGAACACCGCGGCGATCGCGAATGAACTGGGCGCCGCGAAGACCCTGCAGGCGAACAACCCGGGCCTCTTCATCTCGATCACCATGCCGGGAACGACCTCGGGCACCGGCTACTTCGGCACCCAGCTGATCGATGCGGCAAAATCGATCGGCTTCACTCCGAACAACTACTCGATCATGCCCTTCGACGGTGGGTTCAACGGCGGGTCATCGCAGGTTGCGGCTCTCGAGTCGTTCCACAGCCTGCTGATGAGCCACCTGGGCTGGAGCTCGGCCACCGCGTACGCCCACGAGGGCTTCTCCGGCATGAACGGTAAGTCCGACGCCTCGGAGATGTTCTACCAGGCCGACTTCCAGACCGTTCTCGACTATGCGACCAGTCACGGCCTGGGCCGGTTCACCTTCTGGTCGGTCAACCGGGACCGACCGTGTGGCTCCACCACCGACAACGGCGTGTGCAGCAACGTCCCGCAGAATGCCTGGGACTTCACCAAGTTCACCACGAAGTTCGCCGGTGCGACCCCGCCTACCAGCACTCCGCCTACCAGCACACCTCCGCCGACGACCACACCTCCGCCGACGACCACGCCGCCGACGACCACGCCTCCGCCGACCACCGGCACGTGCACGATTGCGGCCTGGAGCTCGACGGTCGCCTACAACGGCGGGGCGGTGGTGTCGTACAACCAGCACAAGTGGACCGCCAAGTGGTGGAGCCAGGCCGACGTACCGGGTGGCGCCGCTGGCGTATGGACGGACAACGGCACCTGCTGAGCTCAACGCGCGCCTGGTTCTCCAAGTGCACCGAAGCCCGACTCGATCGCAACGCACACAACACCTCACAGAGCGGGGAGCGGGCCTGATGCGGTGGGACGGCCTGTTTGCGGACCTGGAAGCGCAGGCCGCGGCATTGCACAGTGCTGAACGCGGCGCGGAGATCGAGGAGCGCACCCGGGCCGAGGCCGGTCGACTGACGTTGCTGGATCGGTTGCGTCCCGCGGTGGGCGCCACGGTTCGGGTGCGTAGCCGCGGCGGGGTGTCGATAGCCGGCGACGTCCAGCAGGTCGGTAGCGAATGGATATTGCTGGACGAGGGAGCAGGACGCGAAGCCCTGGTGGTGCTGTCGGCCGTGACGTCCGTCGCCGGACTGGGTCGGCTGTCGGCGGTGCCGGACACCATGGGTGTCGTGCAGCTCCGGCTGGGACTGCGGCATGCGTTGCGGGGCATCGCGCGGGACCGCTCACCGCTTCGGCTGCACCTCGTCGACGAGACCGTCCTGGACGGCACGCTGGACCGAGTGGGTGCGGACTTCATCGAGTTTGCCCTGCACCCGCCTGGTGAATCTCGACGGCGTGCCGAGGTGCGGGAGGTGCTGGTGGTGGCGCTGTCCGCGGTCGCCGTACTACGCCGGGACGGCTAGCCGATCTGCAGCCGGACGCAGCGCCAGCGGCCGTCCAGACCCTCCAAGCGCAGTGCCATCGCACGGAAGCGGTCCTCCACGCGCAGGACGGCCGCTACCTCGGCGACACCGTCGGCCGGCTCGGTGAAGTGCAATGAGTGCACCGCGGCCGGACGCTGGCTCGTTCCCAGCCGCGAGATCCGGCCGGCGTCACGGGCCAGGCCTGCCTGCACGGCGGGGCTGGTGTGCTGACTGAGCTGACCGGGGGAGCGGCGTCCGGTCGCGGTCTCGATCACCCCGACGACCAGGCGGCGGGTAAACGAGCGAAGCTCCGGAAGGTCGTGCCGACCGGTCGGCTGAGCCGCGAACGGATCGATACCGGCGTTCAACCTGCGGGCCGACGGAATGCTGAGATCAGCGGGTTCAAAGGGCAGCAACTGGTCGAGCGGGCCGACCAGGCTGAGCCTGCGCGGCGGCTGCTCGTCGTCGAAGGGCGGTTCACGCTGCGGAGCGGGGCGCAGCGCGAACCGCTGCCGTGCCGCCTCGGGAGTCGGTGCGAAACTGGACGCGAGGGTCGTGACTGACATGGCTATTCCTTCGTGGTGGGTTGAGTCGCTGCCGGTGCATGGAGCTGCGATCCGGGCCTGAGCACGTTGGGGTCCGGGCCGACCGTCGCTCGGTTGGCGGCGTACCAGCGGGGCCACTCGGTGGCTATCTGCGCCGGTGTGGCGGAGCCTCCGAGCTGCCGGCGGGCGATGAGCCATAGCGAGTCGCCGGGCCGCACGGCGACCTCCGAGGCAGGTGCTCCCCGCGGGGTGGTCGCACCGGTGCCCGGCGAGTCGCTGTCCGTGGGCCACTGGAGAGCCAATGCGCTTCCCGCTGCGGCATCCGTCGGCCACGCGGGCGCGGCGGCCGATTCCGCGGCACCCTGCGGCGATGCCGACCCGCCGGCAGCGAACGCGCTGGCCGGGGCTGCCAAAATGCTTGCCCCCGCCGCCGCGATCACCACCCGGCGAAGCGCGGACGGCAGGGCGTGACGCGCGATGAGGTCCGCTACCCGTCCGAGCTGGCCGGGACCGAGCGACAGCACGGTGGCCGACGTGCCGAGACAGAGCCACATGGCGGCCAGCCACAACAGCGCGCCCGCCAGCGTGGCCACGGCGCTGTCCGCGCCCACGGCATCGATCCACTGGTGCGGCGCTGACAGGTCGAGAACGAGCTCACGTGCGTGTGGCCAGTATCGAGTCGCTACTACGGCAGCCGCGAGTGGAGCGACGGCGGTAGCGGCGCGGGCGAGGCAAGAAGACACGGCAAACCCTTCATTTGCTTACGTTTGCATTCATACGCTGCTGTCTGCGCCTAGGTCAAATACGGACGCTTGACGTGAAGAGTCCCTGCCGTTACGGCATGACGACGTGCGGCTTGGCGAATTACTGGTGCGGTCGCGGCACTCTCCAGTCTTGGAGCCCACTGCTTGAGCCGAGTGCCTGCGGCCGGCTGACGTGGAATGGAGTCGACGTGGTCATTCACATCGGCACGTCGGGTTGGAGTTACCACGCGAGGGCGTTGTCGACGGTGCTCGTGGGATGGGCCGACGGGTGACATCTCCGCGCTGCTGGGTAGGCGCTACCACGGATCACCGATCGCTGCCGGCGCGCGCCCCGCTCAGGTCTGGTCGGCCGCGGATTCGATGAAGGGGTGCTCGGCCACGAACTGCCGGGTCTGGTCATACATCCGGGCGATGTAGGCCTCGAGCTGCTCCCGCTCCACCCGCCACTGGCCGCGGCCACCGATCTTGATCGCGGTCAGCTCACCCGAGCGCACCAGCGCGTACGTCTGGGAGGCCGAGATGTTCAGCACCTCGGCGACATCACTCAATGTCAGGAACCGTGCGTCGGTCATCGGGTCACCTCCTGTGCGCTCGCTGCCGGGGCGACGATATCGCCTCGTCGAGTGTGGCAGTCGGTGTGGATGCCGCCCGGGTTATCCACAACCTTCGACGCGGCTCCACCCGCAGCCGTTCCATCAGGCAAGATGCACGCTATGGCCGATACGTCACAACGGGCGCTGCCCGCCTCTCCGACACCGCGTCGGGTGAAGACGCCCAGCTGGCTCGATCGGAGGCTGGTGACCGGCGTGGTGCTGGTGCTGGTGGCAGTGCTGGTCGGTGCGTCGGTGCTGTCCTCGGCGGACAAGCGCCAGCCGGTGTGGAGCCTCACCCATGACGTCGCGGCCGGCACGGTGCTCACCGGAGCGGACCTGCGACCGGTGCGGGTGCAACTCGGCTCCGCGGCGGCGGGCTACCTGCCGATCACCGAGGCGGTGGCGGGCAAGACGGTCCGGCACGCGATGGGTGGCGGGCAGCTCCTACCGCGGGACGAGGTCGCCGTGCCACCGGGCGGCGTGACGGTCACCGTGCCCGTCCAGCCCCAGACCGCTCCGGGAATCGGCAGGGGTGACCGGGTCACGGTGTGGATCAGCACGAAGACCTGTCGCGGCGTGGTGCTGGTCAGTGGCGTGCCGGTGCAGAGCGCCGATCGGGCGAGCAGGGCCGGGTTCGGCTCGGACAGCGGCTCGCTGCTCGTACTGCGGGTGCCCTCCGCCGAGGCGACCAGGATCGTGTCGGCGCTGGACCTTCCCGGGGCGGTGATCCGGGCCGGTGTCCTGTCGTCGGATCAGCAGGCCGAGGACGGCACCGCCGACCTGACGGCCTGCGCGGGTCCGGGCACGTGAGCATCGCCGTGGTGACCGCCGCCGACGGCGCCGCCTGGGAGGCGGTCCTGCTGGCCGACCCCGGCCTTCGCGCCGCAGACGTCATCGACATCGTGCGCAGATGCGTCGACGTCGTGGAACTGCTCGCAGTGGCAGCGTCCGGGCAGGCCATGGCAGCCTTGGTGGACGCCCGGCTGCGCAGGCTGGATTCGGACGCGGTGGACCGATTGCTCGCGGCGGGGGTCGCTGTGGTCGGCGTCGCCGGTGGTGAGGCCGACTCGGAGCTGTTGCGGGAGGCGGGGGTCGGCTTCTCCGTCATGGCCGGCTCCGACGCCTCGGTGTTCGCCGAGGTGATCGCGGGCGCCGTCCGGGATCTCGCCGGTGACGAACCCGGCGGTCGAAGCTTCGGCGACCCGGCCTTCGCCACCGGGTCGGTGCTTCCGCCGGTCGACCCGCAGCGGCCGGGTCTGATCCAGCCCTTCATCCCCGCTGAGAACTTCTCCGCGGGGATCGGTGCCGGCGTGACCGCGTCCCCCAGCTCGCCGGTGGCCGGGCTGCCGGCCAGACCTGCCGGTAGCCCGGCGAACGGAGCCTTTGCCACCGAACCTGCCGTGATCGCCGTCTGGGGTCCGACCGGGGCTCCTGGCCGCAGCACCGTCGCGGTCACGCTGGCTGACGAACTGGCCAGGCTCGGTATGAGTTCGCTGCTGATCGATGCCGATGTGTACGGCGGTGTGGTCGCCACCATGTTCGGCCTGCTCGACGACTCTCCCGGCCTGGTGGCCGCGTGTCGACAGGCGCAGGCCCACCGACTCGATTCGACCGCCTTGGCCTCGCTGTGCTGGCAGTTACCCGGCGAGCTGCGGGTGCTCACCGGGATCGCGCGAGCTGACCGGTGGCCCGAGATCCGGCCGACCGCCCTCACCGAGGTACTGGACGTGGCCAGGGACCTGGCGGCCTTCACCATTGTCGACCTGGGCTTTGCGTTGGAAACCGACGAGGAGCTGAGCTTCGACACGCTCGCCCCACGGCGCAACGGGGCCACCCTGGCGACTCTGGATGCCGCCGACCTCGTGCTGGTGGTCGGTTCGGCCGACCCGGTCGGGACGCAGCGGCTGGTGCGCGGGCTCGCCGAGTTGCGGGCCGCTGAGGTGAACGCGCCAGTATGGATCGCGCTCAACCGGGTCCGGCGCGGTTCGGTGCCGGGCAACCCGGGCACCGAACTCGACACGGCGCTACGCCGTTTCACCGGTCACAGCGCGGCCGCGTTGTTGCCCTATGACCTCACCGGGCTGGACCAGGCAGCCGTTGCAGGCAAGACTCTCGGCGAGGCGGCGCCGACCAGCCCCCTGCGGCGAGCCGTCACCGAACTCGCGACCGCGTTGAGCGGTGTTCCCGCACCCTCTCGCGGCAGGCGTCGAAGGTAATGTGTCAATCCCGGCGCAGGACCCATGCCGCCCACGCTCGACCATCGGCACCAGCTCGCCACTGAGGTCCGTCCGGTTGAGTCCGTAGCGAAGGAGCCCACCCGCAGATGGCAGACCGGCTGAACCCGCTGGACGTCTCGTTCCTTTACCTCGAGGGACGCAACACTCCCATGCACGTGGGCGGCCTGGCGGTGTTCGAGCCGCCGGCGGACGGGTTCGACTACGACAAGTTCGTCGACCTGATCGAGCAGCGGATCTCGCTCGTGCCCCGGTACCGGAAGAAGATCAAGTCGGTGCCGGGGCATCTGGCCAACCCGGTGTGGATGGACGACACGGCCTTCGATCTCGGCTACCACGTCCGACGGTCGGCGTTGCCCCGTCCGGGTTCGGAGGAGCAGCTCAAGGAGTTGGTGGCACGGGTGCAGTCCCGCCCACTGGACCGCAACCGGCCGCTGTGGGAGATGTACCTGGTGGAGGGCATGGCGGGTGGCCGGTTCGCCGTCATCCACAAGACGCACCACGCGATGGTGGACGGCATCAACGCCATCGACATCGGCCAGGTCATCCTCGACGTCACGCCGGTCCCCCGGGCGCTGCCGGAGGACCTGTGGATGCCCCGCCCGGAGCCGGGTGCGGCGACCTTGGTGATGGACGCGGTGACCGACTTGGTTCGCCGGCCGACCGCTGTGGCCGACACCGTCCGGATGGGGCTTGCCGACGCGCGCAGCGTGGTATCGAAGGTGTCCGCCGCCGCGGGCGGTCTGCTGTCGGCCGCGAAGGTGGCGGCCCGGCCGGCGCCCGCGTCGCCGCTGAACGCCTCGATCGGGGCACAGCGCCGGTTCGCGGTCGCGCGGACAGACCTCGATGACTACAAGCGGGTCCGTAAGGGTGGCACGACGAGTGGCAACGGCGGGGCCACCGTCAACGGCGGTGCGACAGTCAACGACGTCGTGCTGGCCACCGTCACTGGCGCGATCCGGGGCTGGATGCTGTCCCGGGGTGAGTCCGTCACGCCGGCCAACACCGTGCGGGCGATGGTGCCGGTCAGTGTCCGAGGCGACAGCGAGTCCGGCCAGTTGGGCAACCGGGTGTCCTCCTACCTGGTGGACCTGCCGGTGGGCGAATCCAATCCCATCGTGCGGTTGAGCCAGGTCAGCTATGCCATGAAGGCGCACAAGGAGTCCGGTCAGTCGGTGGGCGCCGACGCGCTGGTCGCGCTGTCCGGTTTCGCTCCGCCGACGCTGCACGCGCTCGGGGCACGGGCGGCGAACAGCTTCACCCGCCGGCTGTTCAACGTCGTCGTGACCAACGTGCCCGGACCGCAGTTCCCGCTCTACGCCGCGGGGGCCGAGATGCTGGAGATGTTCCCGGTCGTGCCGCTGGCCAACGGGCAGGCGGTGTCGATCGGGCTGACCTCCTATGACGGCGGCGTGTACTTCGGGCTGAACGCCGATCGCGACGCCATGTTCGACGTCGATGTGCTCGGCTCACTCATCGAGGAGTCGCTGGCCGAGTTGGTCGAGGCGACCGGCGGCTCCCGGAAGCGGTGAGCTGGCGGCTGGTGCTGCTGTCTGACGGCGCGCCGCGCTGGTCGCCTCGCACGCACGCCCCGGTCGCTTGGCGCGTCGGCTGTGATCTCCACACTTGTGAGGCAGGCTCGACGAAGGTTGTTCGCCAGAGGGGACTGAGCGCATGTCGGATCACCAGAAGCCGGTGCGGCGAGCTTTCGTGTTCGGTGGCGGTGGTGTGCTGGGTTTCGCGTGGATAGTCGGGGCGTTGACCGCGATCCAGCACGAGCTCGGCATCGAACCGGGTGCTGGCGACCTGGTTGTCGGAACGTCGGCCGGCTCGGTGATCGCGGGCCTGCTCGGCTGCGGGGTGGACATCGACACGATCCGCCGGCACCAGCTGGGCATGCCGCTGCCCGAAGACCCGGCCATCACCTGGAGCTACGACGTCGACACCGGTGGCAGCCTGCCCCGCCGACCGGGACTGCGCCCCGGCTCGCCGCGTCTGCTGTGGGATGGCATCCGGCAACCCTCCATGGTGTCGCCGGTGGTGGCGCTCGCAGGCCTGCTGCCCAGAGGGCGCGGCAGCCTGCAGCCGATGCACCACATGTTCGAGTCGCTGCTCGCGCACCGCGGGCAAGGGCTCGTGGCCGGCCAGGCGCACCTGGATCGTGGCCACCGACTATTCGAACGGGCGCCGGGTGGTCTTCGGACGGCCGGGGGATCCGACTGCGAACCTTCCGGAAGCGGTGTGTTCCTCGTGCGCGATCCCAGCGTGGTACGCGCCGGTGCGGATCGACGCCCGCTCCTACATCGACGGCGGCACAGCCTCGAATGCTTCGGTGGATCTGGTGCCCAAGGACGAGTTCGACGAGGTGTACGTACTCGCCCCGATGGCAGCCTTGGAGCCGGACAGTCCTCGGTCCCCGGTCGCGATGGTGGAGCGGCGGATGCGCCGGGCCATCACCAAGGGCATCGCGGGCGACGTCGCCGTCCTGCGGGAAGCCGGGGCCCGCGTCATGCTGCTGACGCCGGGGCGGGATGATCTCAGCGTGATGGGCGCGAATCTGATGAACCCGAACCGTCGAATCGTGGTGCTGCACACCGCGATGCGGACGGCTGCCGTCGAGCTCCGAAACCAGCAGCATGGCGCCCGACGCCGGGTGGCCACGCCGTGAGGGTCTACCTGCCAGCCACGACCACGGTGCTTGCTCGGCTGTCCTCCACCGGCGTCCTCGGGCCGGCGCCGTTGACAGCGTTCGCGGTGACCCCGGGACTGCGGGAGTACTACATCGACGATGACATCGAGGAACTGGAGTACGTGGCTGCCAATGAGGCCGCGCGAGCCGCTCTGCGGCTGATCGCCACTGACCCTTCGGCCGCGCCGCGCCGGATCGTGGTGGCTGCTGACGTGCCGGACCCATCGGTCGAGGTTCGAGACGACCTCGACCGCGGCGTGGTCCGGATCGCCGTAGAAGTGCCGCTGGGCTGGTGTGCATCGGTGCACGCGGACGACGCTGACGCCGCGGCCACCGTGGCGGTGGCGGCGCGGCGAATAGATGCCGCTGACCTAGGCGACACCGAGGCCGAGGAACTG
The DNA here is from genome assembly GCF_031845305.1 of Jatrophihabitans lederbergiae. Classification (NCBI taxonomy): domain Bacteria; kingdom Bacillati; phylum Actinomycetota; class Actinomycetes; order Jatrophihabitantales; family Jatrophihabitantaceae; genus Jatrophihabitans; species Jatrophihabitans lederbergiae. The sequence goes on from NZ_JAVREH010000003.1 coordinate 198,773, forward strand.
GTCGACGACGCCGAAGGTTTCGAGCTGTCGTGGTACGCGACTCAGGAGATCGACGATCTGCTGGCGAACGCAGGCTGACGGCGGTCATATCGTTGCCACTTGGACCGGCAGTCCATTGGGCGCGACCATCCGGGTCTGATCGGTTATCAGCAGTCCGCGGCCTGGGATGCCGGCGGCCGGCTGTGGCGCGATGCGCACACCGAGCAGCTCCCCATCGCCCGGCGTTGGTTGCAACAGAAGCCCGCGGCGGTGTCGCCGGACGTCGGTGGCGATCCCGCGAAAGCTCACCATCAGGTCGTCGGCGCGTGCGGTGACCACGACCGCACTGTGGTGGCGCGAGACCAGGTCGGTCACCGCGTCGCCGGTCGCAGTGTCGGTGAACTGTTCGGCATCGTCGAGGAGGATCAGGTCGCCGTCGAAGTCGCTGAGCAGCCGGGTGGCATCCGCGCCTTTGTCGGCTCGCACGCCGTCACCCTGTGGAAAGGTGACCGCCAACCCGCGCAGTCCTGCCCAGACCGTCAGCGGTGACCGTGCTGGTGCCGCGATCAGCATCCGCAGCCCGGCTGACACCGCTTGAGTCGCGATGGTGATCACGGCGGTGCTGCGACCACTTCTCGGCGGACCTGCGATGAGGAATCGACTGGCGGAGTCGAATACATCCGCCCACACCTCTTCAGCCGTGTCACCGCCCACCCCGAGCAGGCAGCCGGTCGGCACCTGGTCTTTCGTACCGGCCAGTTCGGCCAAGCGCACGGTGGCCGGCAGCGTTCGGACGCGGATCGCCGGTCCGTGCCGCGCGGGAGGCTGACTGGCGGCGATCGCGCGAAGCGCGGCGCGCTGGCCAGCTGGACTCGGGTCCGTGTCGAGAAGCGCAAGCTGGATTTCCAGCCCGTCCTCGAGGTCGATGGCCTGACCGGGCCTGGGATCAGCGGGCAGCGCGGCAGGCGCCAAACCGGCCATCGCGTAATCGTTGCGATCGGTCATGCGGAGCAGCAGCTTGCGGCCCAAGGCGGATGCGATACGGACCCCCAGGGCAGCCCGGTCCCCGGTGATGAGCAGCGTGAAGCCGGCGGCCGGGCTGTCACGGAGCAATCGCAGCACAATCTCTGCAGACCTTCCTCCGTCGTGTGTGTCGCTGAGCGCGCTCAGGCCATCCCAGCCGTCTATCACGATCAGCACCGCGGGCAGTTCGGTGCCGGCCTCCAGTGCTTCGGCAAAGCTGCCGACACCCAGGTCGGCGAGCGCGCGCTGCCTCCGGTCGAGTTCGTCCAGTAATAGGTTGAGCAAACGGGCCATCGGCACCGCATCGTCACGGCCCACGGCCGCACCGGTGTGCGGCAGGTCCACCAGCCCGGCCAGGCCGTGACCAGCGCAGTCGAGTGAGTAGATGTGCAGCTCATCAGCGGACAGCTGGCAGGTCGCCTGCGCGACGAAGGTGCGCAGGCCGGTGGTGCGGCCGGACCTGGGGCCGCCGATGAACGCAATGGAACCACCGGCCGCCAGGTCGTGAACGGCAGCGAACTGGGCCTGCCGGGCGGGATCGTCGGTGAGACCGAAACTGACCTCGAACCGATGTGTCGTGTCGCGGGTCAGGTCGGCGGTGCTCACGTGAGCCGGCAGTGGTGGCAACCACGGCGCGGTGGCCGACTGGTGGCCGAACCGCACGGCCGCGAGGCTGATCGCATCGCACACCCGTCGCAGGTCCCCGTCGTCGGCACGGGCGGCGGCTGCCGGGCGCCGGTTCCAGTCGTCCAACTCAGTGACCGTCACCGGTGCCTCGTCATCGGCCAGGCCGGTGACTCGCGCCGTCTGGAACTCCACGAGCCCCCGGGTCAACCGCGCGAATGCCCGGCCTGGGTGATGCTGCGGGATCCGGCTGGCCGCGTCGTCGGCAAGGACATCGCTGGATTCACCCGCATCAGTTACCCGAAGGGCAATGCGCAGGGCCATGTTGGCTTTGATCTCCGGGGAAACGACGCCGGCGGGCCGCTGAGTCGCCAGCACCAGGTGCACACCGAGCGAGCGGCCACGTTGCGCCACCCCGATGAGGCCGCTGAGAAAGCTCGGAAACTCTTCCGCGAGCGAGGCGAACTCGTCCACGACGAGAACCAGCCGCGCCAGCGGTTGAGCGGCTGCCCGCGTGCTCCGGCGGTAGGCGTCCAGGTCCGTGACGCCGACTTCGGCGAAGGCAGCTTCCCGGCGCCGCAGTTCGGCGTTGAGGGAGACCAGCACCCGGCGGGTCAGCCGCGGATCGAGGTCCGTGACCAGGCCAACGGTGTGCGGCAACTCCGCGCATTCGGCAAAGGCTGCCCCACCCTTGTAATCGATCAGCAGGAAAGACAGCTCGCGGGGAGGTGAACGCACCGCCAAACCGACGACCACGCTGCGCAACAGCTCGGACTTTCCCGAACCTGTTGTTCCGGCGATCAGGGAGTGCGGCCCATCCCGCGCCAGGTCGAACTCGATGACTCCCTCCGCCGACACCCCGACCGGCGTGGCGGCAGAGCCTGCCCCGGTCCAGCGCTCCGCCAGCGGGGCGGGAGCGAGGTCGTCGGGGTGCGTGATGTCGTGGAGTCCCAGCAAGCTCACCTCCGACGGCAAGTCGGCGGAGCTGTCCACGTGGGCCGGACGCAGCGGCGCGAGGCTACGGGCCAGCCGATCACACCACGCCAGGGGCACGCGCTCGGCCGTGACGCTGGTCATGATCTCCCGTCCGGAAACGGCAATCACCAACGCCGATCCGGTGTCGGCGGTGGTCACCGCCGTTGCCCGGCATGAGGGCGGTAACAGGCGCACCTCGATATCGATGCACACAGCGGTGATTCCGACGGCCGGGCCGTGCTCGAGGACGAAGCGGAGACCAGGGACCGACGCCATGGTGCTGACCCGGTCGATGAGCAGCACGGTCCACGGTCCCGGCCAGGCAGTTCCGACAGCGGCTGACCGCCGGTCCGTCACTATCCGCACGAGGTCACCGACAAGCTGACGGTGCTCTGCGGCATCCACGGCGATCGTGGGCGCCGTCTCAGGTACCCAGCGCAGCCAACGCCAATCCTCGCTGGAGCCGTCCAGGAGTGCGGCGATCGTGAGGTCAGTCGGCGAATGCATCGCCAGCAGCTGTCCGAACACCCACCTGGCCGTACCGCGGGCAAGTGGAAGCGGGCCGGCCAGGCCGAGCGCGCCTTGAGTCAGTGGAACCGTGGCCGGCACGGAGCTGACCAGCAGGCCCTGAATCGGCGCAGCCGCACGAGTCGCGTACGTCTCGGCCGGCCGATCGGCGACTCCCAGGCGCACGAGCAGGAATCCCGAATCCTCAGCTGGCCGTTCCCACAGCCGGCAGTCCGGGCCGGTGACCGTGTGGAGGATCGCGGCGGCGTCAGGGAACTGTCGCCGCCGCCGTCGGGCCTCTGCGTCCAGGCGGCCGGACAACAACACCTCGGCCGCAGCCTCGGACCGGGCATGCCGCAGCCGTTGCTGCCGGCTGGTGCGGCGCCAGTCCCAGCGCTGAGAAACGGCCCCCGCCAACAGGGTCACCGGGGTCAGCAGCGCGAATGCGAGAAACTGGCTGCTGTGCATGGCGAGCGCCAGGCCGACACCGAGTCCGGTCGGCAGGAGTGCCGCCAGCCATTGCGTCTTGGGTCGGGGTTCCACAGCGGGAGCGGCCGGAAACTCCACGGCTTCGGTGAGGCCGGTACCGGTGATGCGCGGGGGCGTGTTCACCCGAACTCGACCATCCGCGTCTGACCTGGTGGCAGCCGGTGGCTCATCGGCGGTGGTCGCGCACAGGGTGGAAGTGCCCAGGGTGAAGAGCGTGCCCGCGGGCAGCCGCACCGGCTCGGGACCCACCTTCTCATCACCCAGCCAGGTCCCGTTCGTGGAGCCGAGGTCACGCAGCCAGAGGCCATGTGCGTCCACTCGGACTTCGGCGTGCCTTCGCGAGATGTCCGGATCCTCGACGGTGATGTCGGCGGTCCCGTCTCGGCCGATTACGTGGGTGGCACGGGCGAGGTCGATCAGCTGGCCGCAATCCGGTCCGCCCACCACGCGCAGGTGGAGCATCGAGACGCCAGGCGAATGCCGGTCGGCTCTGGAACCGAGCGTTAGCACGTCCCCCGAGCGAAGACCGGCGTCGCCTAGAAGGGTGCCGGGCGACACGAGCTGACCGGAGCTGAATACCGCTTGATTCGCTGTCGCGCCGAGCTGTTTCATCAGCTCGGGGCGCAACGTCAGCATGGTGGTTCCAGGCGGACCGGTGATCTCGAGATCCTGGTCCGGTCGGCCGGATACGTGGGCGGTCAAGGTGACATGCATGTCGTCAGTTGTAACCGAGCTACGCCTGCCGCGACGACGCCGGGAACAATCTGTGGATAAGTTGGCGGCGGCCTCGAAGTTATTCACAGCGATCGAGTTTTGGCTTATTGAGCTGATGATCTGCGTACGGTTGCTGAAGTCGATCACCACACAGCCACGAGAGGACACCACCTTCCATGACCGGATTGAAAGTCTCACCGGAGCAGCTCAGCAGCCTGGGCGGAACTTGCAACCGCACCGCGACCGACGTACGCGGCCAACACGCTGGTTTGAAGAGTCAGCTCACTCCGCTGTTCGGCGCGGACTGGTCGGGTGCCGCCGCTAGCCAGTTCGCCGCTCTGTACGAGCAGTTCAACAAGAACGCCGAGGGGATGTCTGCGGCCTTGGACGGCATCGGTCGGCTGCTGGGGCAGGCCGGTCAGAGCTATGCCTCGGTGGAGCAGCAGATCACCGCCTCCTTCCGGGGCTGACACCACATGAGTGGCGGCGCGATACCGTGCGGGGGTGGCCCAGCATCCCGACGTCCTCTCAGCCGTCGCAGCGGCGTATCACCAGCATTTCGAGGTTGCCCCGGCGCGGGCGTCGATATCCTTCCTGGGTGTCGACCCGATCGAAGTGCTGCGCTACGCCGACGACGGCCGCGACCATTACCTGAGCCTGGGCATGTCGCGGTATCCGATGGTCGATCCCGCGGCGGACGTCATCGACGAGAGGGGTGCGCCGCGCGCCGAACTGATGCTGTCGGTGACCGGCCGGCCCGACGCGGTGTGGCGTCGGCTCGCGATTCTCGCCGCGGCTCCGGCAGTGGAGGGCGCGGTGTACGCACCCGGCAACAGGGTGGATGTGGCGGAGCCGCTGTGCCCGGGCTCCCGCTGCACCGGCGCGGTGCTCAGCGAGGGGCCGCTTCAGCCCATTGCGGTGACCGGCGTGGCCGATGTGTTGGTATTCCGGCTGCTGCCGGCAACTCAGACCGAGCTGGCGTGGGCGCGGGTCCATGGTAGCGACGAGCTGCTACAGCGCTGGCAGAACGCGGGCACCGACCTCATCGATCTGATGCGCGATCCCGTGGGTCTGGGCTAGCCGCGTGCACTGATCACAACCAGCCGTTGCGTTTGAAGGTGTGATGCAGCGCCACGCAGATCGAGGCAGTGAGTCCGATCGTGAATGGATAGCCATACGTCCAATCCAGCTCCGGCATGTGGCTGAAGTTCATGCCGTAGATCCCGGCAACCAGGGTCGGCACGGACACGATGCCGACCCAGGCCGAGATCTTGCGCATGTCCTCGTTCTGCAGAACGCTGACCTGGGCGAGGTTCGCCTGGACCAGTGTGGTGAGCAGGTCATCGAATCCGGCAACCTGCTCCACCACGCGGGTGAGGTGATCGTCGACGTCACGGAAATACTCGCGAACGTCCTCGTGGATGAAGCGTATGGGCCGCTTGCCGAGCAGTTGCAACGGGGCCGACAGTGGCCCAGCCGCCCTCTTGAGGGCGAGCGCCTCGCGTTTGAGTATGTACAGCCGGTTCGCGTCGCCGTAGCGGTTTGCCCCCGAGAACACCGAGGTCTCCGCCTCGTCGATATCCGCCTGCAGTGCCGCCGCCACCACGAGGTAGTCATCCACCGCCTGGTCGAGCAGCGCGTGCAGCACCACCGACGGGCCGAGCGCGAGCTGCTCGATGTCGGCTTCCAGCCGCTTGCGCATATGGCGCAGGCTGCCGTGCTCGCCGTGCCGCACCGTGATCACGAAGTTCTGGCCGATGAACACCATCACCTCACCGGTTTCGACCACCTCGGCGCTGCGTGAGTCGTCGTTGGCGTCGTAGTGCACCGTCTTCACTACGGCAAACAGCGAATCGTCGTAACGCTCCAGCTTCGGCCGCTGATGCGCGTGCACAGCGTCTTCTACCGCGAGGGGGTGCAGGTCGAAGGCCTCGGCGATGTCCTCCAGTTGGGCCTCGGTCGGTTCGTGCAGGCCGATCCAGACCATGCCCGATCGGTGCTGCCGCACCTCGGCGAGGGCATCCTGCCAGCGGCCGGAACCGGGCTGTCGCACGCCGTCGCGGTACACGGCCGCGTCGACGACCGCGGTGGAGCGGTCGACGTCCGGAATGGGGGAAGCGTCCGCAGGGCCGCGGCGGAGCGCGCGGCGTGGCGTACGAACAGGCAGGTTAGGCATCGCTGCCCAGTGTGCCTCGAATAGGAGTCGCAATCCGAAAGGCGCGGAAGCGAGAGAGCTACTGCGGGAGTAGGCCCCACTCCCGCAGCGCGTCGAACAGACCTTCGGCCAGGCTCAGCCGAGTCAGGTCGGCTCGGCTGAACCAGCCCGCGTCGCCCGCGTCATCGCCTGCGGCCAGTTCTCCGGACACCACCCGGCACACGAAGTCGTCGATCACGTACACCCCGCCTTGCGGAGCGGCCCGCACCACCCGGCCCGCGAGCCGTTGCACCTCGACGGCCAACCCGGTCTCTTCGGCCACCTCCCGAACACACGCGGCGGCCGTGGACTCGCCTGATTCGCACTTGCCACCGGGGACCGACCAGGTCAGAGCCGACGGCGGTGTGGTGCGCAGGATTAGCAGCAAACGCCCATCGTCATCAAAAATGATGCCGCCGGCGGCGGGAATGGTCATAGTCGCGGAGTCTGCCGCATTGACCTGACCCGGTCGATCAGGGCAACGTGGAGCTGTGGGTCTGTCGTGGTGTCCGAAGTGCGGCGCTGAGCTTCTGGCGCCCAGTGTGTACAGCAGTGACTGGCGCTGCGCCGAGCACGGGCCGACCCTGCCACTGTCGATCTTCGCTCGCCGGGACGCCGCCGCGCTGGAGCACATCCGCGAGCGCGCCGAGGTGCCGTTGTGGGTGCCGGACCCGGTGCCGCTGGGGTGGACGCTGTCCGGGCTGGCCGCGGTCGGCGATGACCGCAGCCGGTTCCGGGCCACGGTGGTCGCCTGTCAGGGCCCCGCACCGCTCGGCGGTGAGGGTGAGTGGCTGATCGTCGCCGAGGAACCCGGGGTCGGCCTCGGGTCCAGTTACGCCCGCAGCTCGACGACCGACGCGCGGGCGTTGTCAGCGGGCGTCGCGGCAGCGAAGATCCATGCGCTCGGCCACCCGACGTCGCTGTGGCCGGTGCTGGACACCGTCGCTGACCGCAGCGCCTACGTGGGGGAGGCTGACGGGGTCTGGCTCTGGCTGATCAGCTTCCCCGCGGACGCCGGCTACGCGGTGCTCGAGGACCTCGCCGTCACCGATGTGCGCCACCGCGCCGCTCCGTCGATCGGCACGGGTCCACTGTCGCGACGGCTCCGGCCGGGCAACTGACCAAGCGCGCCTCCCACCGAACGGGTCCGCTTCCGGTAGACACGGAGCGACTGTGGTTGAGGCCAACCGCGCCCGAGGGCGTAATGAGGAGTTCTCGTGCTTAGGAAGACCGGACTGCTGCTGCTGGTCGCGTTCCTCATCTTCTTCGTCGTGAACTCGCCGACCGACGCCGCGGCGGTGGTGAAGAACGTTCAGCACCTGCTCGCCCACGGGTTCGCCAGCATCTCGCAATTCATCAAGAGCTTCCGAAGCTAGTCGACGCGGACCACTCGATGCTGCCGGCTCAGCGACGGCCGTCAGCGATGGCGGGAGCTGTCAGCGATGGTTGAACTCGAGAAGTACCTGATTCCCTCGGAAACCCCGGTCGTCGAAACACGGCGGCACTGGGCCAGCCTCGGCCGGAACGGTGTGATTTACCTCGGTTGCCTGCTGGTCTCGTGGTTCCTGCTGGCCTACCTGAGCAGCGAGCGGTTCTTCAGCGTCGTGGGGGTGGTGCTGCTCCTCGGGTCCTCCGCCTGGTTCGCGGTGATCTGGCATGAGTGGCGAACGGAGCAGTTCGTCATCACCGACAAGCGAGTGCTGCTCATCAACGGCGTCCTGACCCGGCGGGTCGCCATCATGCCGCTGTCCAAGGTCACCGACCTGACCTACGAGCGGTCGTTGACGGGACGGATACTGGGGTACGGTGCCTTTGTCATGGAGTCCGCCGGCCAGGTGCAGGCGCTCAGTCGGATCGACTACTTACCGCAGCCGGACACCATGTATCACGATGTGTCCGTCCTGTTGTTCGGCCCCAGGCAGGCCGCTCGGCGGCCACCGCGTACCCTCCCGGAACCGGGGAGCGAGGACGAACACCTGACCAGGCGATTGCCGCCTCAGCCTTGAGGGGCGCTCCGTAGGGTGGTCAGCGTGATCGATCTGCATACCCACAGCACCGCGAGCGACGGCACGGACACCCCGGCGGAGCTGGTCGCGAACGCGGTCGCGGCAGGCGTCCGGACCCTGGCTGTCACCGACCACGACACCACTGGCGGCTGGGACGAGGCCGCGGCTGCCGTCCAGCGGCTGCCGGTGCCCTTCACTCTGGTGCGTGGAACCGAGTTCTCCTGCGTCCATCCCGGACCGGACGGCCGCCCACTGAGCCTGCACCTGCTCGGCTACCTCTATGACCCCGAGTCGCCAGAGTTGAAGGCCGAACGCGCCCGGCTGCGCGAGAGCCGACTGGGACGGGGTGAGGCCATCGTGGAGAGCCTTGCCCGGGCCGGGTATCCGGTGAACTGGCAGCAGGTCGTGGGGATCGCTCGCGGTGGGTCCGTCGGACGACCGCACATCGGTCAGGCGCTGGTCGAGGCCGGTGTGGTGACGAGCGTGAACGAGGCATTCGCCGAACTGCTGTCGAACTCCTCGCCGCATTACGTTCCCAAACGCGACATGCCGGTGCTGCTCGCAATCGCGCTCATCAGGCAGGCCGGCGGGGTTCCGGTTATCGCTCACCCCTGGGCCCGCCGCCGAGGCAGGGTGCTGGACGAGGCCGGCCTGGCCGAGCTGGTGACCGCCGGGCTGCTCGGCATCGAGGTCGACCACGTCGACCACGACCCCGCTGATCGCATACGGCTGCGCGAGCTCGCCGCTGAGTTCGGAACCCTCACGACCGGCTCGTCGGACTATCACGGCACCCACAAGACGGTGCGCCTCGCGGCGGAGGCCACGCACCCGGACGAGTTCGAGCGAATGGTCGATTCCAGCTCCGGGGTCGGACTGGTGACCTCGGGGGTGTGACACAAATCGAGACAGTGACGCTGAGTAGGTGGGGTCAACAAGCACCTGCAGGTTCGGGTCATCGTCGAGTAGGCGAAGACAGCTCTATTGGCTGCATCCGATCAGCGCTATGTTCGAGGCGCAAGATCAGGTCGCCGGTCGGGTTGCCAGCTCACGAGGTCCGACTTCACTCGAGGGAGTAAGCATGCGCATAGGAGCGAGCCTCTTCCTGATCGCGGTCGGGGCGATCCTGAAGTTCGCAGTCAAGGCGAATGTCAACGGAGTCGATGTCGGCACCGTTGGAATCATCCTGATGATCGTGGGTGTTGTCGGGCTGCTCATCACGCTCGCGTTGATGAACACCCGTCATCGCACCGACGTGATCCACAGCCGCACAGGCACGACGGTCATCGCCCCGGACGACCCGATCGATCCGGTGGACCCCCGTTACTGAAGAGATGGGCTCCGGCTCATCGTCGTCCGCATGCGCAAGTCACTCACCACTGGAGGAAACATGATCATCCTAGGCATTATCCTGCTCATCATCGGGCTCATCGCCCATATCGGAATCCTGACGACCCTGGGAATCATCATCCTGATCATCGGTGCCGTTCTGGCCATCCTCGGTGCCATGGGCCGCGAAATCGGTGGGCGTCGTCACTTCTACTGATCGGCAGTCCCCGCTGAGTTCAGCCCGCTGATCCTGGCGCGCTGAGCGGTTGCTGTTGTTCGTTGAAGGCCCGGTCGCATCCACGATCGGGCCTTCAACTGTCTCGGATCGTTGCAAAACCCAGCGGTCGGCGCTACGGGTTGTCCGCCGCACGCTGCTTTTCGGCACGGCGGCACGAAATCCGGGCCACCAGGCCCTAGGCTCATGGAATTCTTACCTGCCGGACGATGCCTCTGCCGCCGTCGACTGCGCAGCCGAGTTCGGCGCTGGGCCGACCCGATCCGGTGAGGTGCACGTGCTTCACCGCGACACAGGTCCGACGGGAGAGCAACAACTGGTGTGCCCTCCGGAGTCAGGCACCGCCGCGCAGGACCTGAGCGGACCGGTCCTGCTGACTCCTGGTGCCGCCACGGCGCCACCAGCACACGCTCCCGCGATAGCTGAGCCGATAGTGCCGAACTCCGCGGATGAGCTCGCGCTCGCCGTGATCGCCGCCCAACATGGCGATGAAGCAGCCTTTTCCCGGGTCTACCGACTGGTGCATCCGGGCCTGCTGCGATACCTCATAGTGCAGGTCGGGACCGACGCGGAGGACATCGCCTCCGAGGCCTGGGTGCACGTCTGCCGCGACCTCGCGGACTTCACCGGTGACGGCGACGGTTTCCGCGGCTGGGTCGCCACGATCGGTCGCCACCGTGCGCTCGACCACATCCGGGCCCGAGGCCGTCGACCCGCGGATGCGACGCCGGCCGAGGCGTTCACCGGCATTGCCAGCGCCGATGACACCCCGCGCCAAGCAGAAGAATCGCTGTCGACCGCGACCGCACTCGCTCTGATCGGCTCACTTCCACCGGATCAGGCGGAGGCCGTGTTGTTGCGCACCGTGATCGGGCTGGACGCCAAGTCCGCCGGCGCGGTGCTCGGTAAACGTCCGGGTGCCGTCCGCACCGCGGCCTACCGGGGACTGCAAAAGTTGGCCAAGACCTTGGAAGTGGACGAACATTCGCAAAGTGGACGTGCCGATTGAGGTGCCGGTGTGACAAAACCGGGGAATGAGGCGCTGAACGAACGAGATGACCGCCCCCGACGATGGCAGCAGCGGACCCCAGCCGGACGAGCACGATATCGCCCGGCAGATTCGTGAGTCCGAAGCGCTGTCACGACTGATCGCCGCTGCGTCCGCACCACCGTCCAGCGCGGAATTGTCCGGCGAAGCCGACGCCTTGAAGGCCTATCGCGAGGTGCGACCCGCCCCCCAGCCGCGCCGATCGCTGCTGCTGCCGGGCTCCCGCGGAGTCAAGCTGGTCGTGGCGGGGGGAGCAGCGACCGCGGTGCTCACCGGTGCGGGGATGGCCGCGGCCGCAGGCGGCCTGCCCCGCCCCTTGCAGGCAGCGGCCCATCAGTTCTTTCACGCCCCGTCTCCCACCGTCGAGCCGCCCCAGCCGTCGCCCACGACCGGCGCGGCCACCTCACAACCGGACGCGTCGTCGAGCGCGACAGCATCCGTGCCACCGTCCCCGTCCGGTTCGGCAAGCGGTGGACGGACCGGGTCCTCCAGCGCTCCGGCGCCCAGCGGTTCGACCGGCTCGGCGAGTGGCGCACCGTCCGCCACCGGATCGGCTGGCTCGATCGGCTCCGCTCCGTCGGTTGGCTCCGCTGGGTCGATCGGCTCGGCTCCGTCGACGTCACGGCCGCCGCTGCCATCGGTCACTGAATCGGCCACCGGCTCGGTCACTGAATCGGCAACAGGATCGGCGGACTTGTCGGCGAGGAGCTCAGTCGGCCGCTCGGCGTCCCCATCGGTGACGCGGACCGGTGATTCTCTCGGCACCGGCACTCCCAGCACGTCGCCGTTGTCCTCCTCTTCCGGGGCGACGACGGCCCCCGCGGAATCAGTGACCGGTCACTCTGCAGCAGCGACTGGCCCCGCTGCGGAAGCGACTGTTGTACAAGCGGCGGCAGCGCCGGCTGCACAAGCGGCGGCCCGGTCCAACCAGACATCCGGCGGTGGCGGCGTTGAGCGGCGGACGCGTTGAACGCGTTGAACGCGAGAACATCTCGTCCACAACCCGAGCCGTGCCGAACCAGCCTGGCGGCTCAGCCCACTAACATGATCCGATGAGCACATCGTGGTTTCGCCTTCTCGAGCCCGGCGCCGCGCTCGGCGCGTTGTCAGCCGCATCCTCAACTTCCGTAGTGGGAATCGGGTTCTGATGAAAATCCGCACACTGCTCGCGGTCCCGGCAGTGCTGTTCACAGCGCTGCTCGTCACGGCGGCACCTGCTGGCGCCGATACCAGCGCGGCGATCGACCAGTTGAAGTCCAACAACCTCTACGTCGACGAGTCGGCCGGCGCCAAGCTCGAGCAGAGCGAGGCCAGCTCCGCACTTTCCGATTCGGTGAAGGTCGCGGTACTGCCCTCGAACGCCGGGGACGCCCGCTCCCTCGCGACAGAGATCGGCGAGCGGCTGGGAGGTGACCTCACCGTCGGCGTCTTCGTGGGCAACCGGTTCAACGCCGCCTCGAACGTGCTGTGCAGGGGACAGGCCAGTTCACTCGCGACCCGGGCCGTCAACGACAACATCAGCCAGCTGAGGTCCAACAACGATCTCACCGCAACCATCAAGGACTTCGCGTCGATGGTGAAGAGTGCCGGCCACTGTTCCCGAAACGCCGGCCAGGGCACCAGCTCACCCGACATCGGACGCGACCGCAGCAGCGGCACGAGTGGCTGGGCGATCCTGGGCATCTTCGGTGGGCTGGGAGCCGCGGCCGTGGGTGCGCTCGCCTGGCGCCGCAAGCGCAAGGACAGGCGCGCTCTAGCCGATGCCCGGGCGCTGATCCAGCCGTACTACGACCGGCTGGCCGGTGATATCTCCAACCTGCAGCCCGGTGACAATGCTACCGCGCGGCAGGCCCTGTCCGACGCTTCGGAGCGGTTCAACTCCGGCGGTTCCCAGCTGGCCAGCGCCACCACTCTCGCGCAGCTCGGCGGCGCGCGCCGCAGCATCCTCGAGGGGCTGCAGGCGACTCGCACGGCCCGCGTCGCGCTGGGTCTGGACCCGGGGCCCGACCTTCCCCCGCTCGCCGAGTCCACCGCTCCACAGCTGACAGACGCTCGCCAGATCGATGTGGGTGGCCAGACCGTAGAGGGTTATCCGAACTACACCCCTGGCGCTCCGTACTACTTCGCGGGCGGCGGCGGATACGCCGGCGGCTGGTACTCGATGCCGTTCTGGCAGTCGTTGCTGATCGCTGAGGCATTGACCCCGGGCTGGGGCTGGGGCTTCGGCGGCATGGGCTGGGGCGGTGGCTGGGGTGGCGGTGGCTACGGCTATGACAGTGGTTTCGAGAGCGGGTACGACGAGGGCCGCGAGTCCGTTCAGCAGGACGGCGGCGACTGGGGCAGCAGCGGCGGCGGCGACTGGGGCAGCAGCGGCGGCGGTGACTGGGGCGGCGGTGGCGGTGACTGGGGCGGCGGTGGCGGCGACTCCGGCGGCGGCAGCTGGTGACCGCTGAGGTCGAGCAGCTGGAACTGATGGCGCTGCCGCGTCGGTTGTTCGCGGCCACCCCGTCCAAGCTCGCGGCATTCGACTGCCCTCGGCGGTACCGGATGACCTACCTGGACCGACCCGCGCCGCCCAGGGGTGGTCCGTGGGCGCACAACTCGGTCGGCGCCGCGGTCCACGTGGCGCTCGCCCGGTGGCGGCGCCTGGAGGTGGAGCACCGGACGCCCGAGGTCGGCGCCAGCCTGGTCCGCAGGCACTGGCAGTCGGACGGATTCGCCGGTGCCGACCAATCCGAGGCATGGCGGGAGCTGGCCGCCGAGTGGGTTCGGGCCTATCTCGTCGACGAGGCCGGGCGCTGGGCGGACGGGGCCGAGCCGCGCGGCGTAGAGCGCACGGTTGCCACCCGGACCAGCACCCTCGCCATCTCGGGACGCGCTGACCGGATCGACGAGCGGGACGGTGAACTGGTCATCGTCGACTACAAGACGGGGCGTTCCAAGCTGGACTCCGGTGACGCCCGAGGCTCCATGGCCCTCGCTCTCTATGCGATTGCGGCCGAGCGGACCTTGCGGCAGCGGTGCCGTCGCGTCGAGCTGCACCACCTGCCGACCGGTGAGGTAGCAGCCTTCGATCACACCGACGAGTCACTGGACCAGCACCTCGGGCGTGCCGGTGAGACCGCTCTCGACATCATCGTGGCGACCGACACCCTGGCTGCAGGAGCAGATGCCGACGAGGTGTTCGCGCCGCACCCGGGCTCATCCTGCGGCTGGTGCGACTTCCGCAGGCTGTGCCCCGAGGGGAGCGCGGTGTCGCAGTCCAGGAACAGCTGGGCGGGGCTGGGCGAACTGCCGGGAGAACGGGGCTAGTTCGCCGCGGCAGGCGCTCCAGCACCGCGAGGCTCAGCGGAGTCAGGCGCCCAGAAGGCCAGCAACGCGCGCGCCGTTTCGGAAGGGTTCTCCACCGCCGGCGAGTGGGCGGCGTTGCCGATCACGACATGCTCGGCGGCCAGTCGTCGGGCCATGTCGACCTGGACGGCAGGTGGCCAGGCATCATCGCGGACGCCATGAAGTACAAGCTTCGGCAGCGCCACCGCTGCCAGCTGCTCGGTGCTGTCGGGGATCTGGCGCAGCGCCTGACCCATCACCCGCAGGCCCACCGGATCGTTGGCAAGAAATCGGGTCTTCAGGAATTCCCGCAGTGCTGGTGAGGAATTGACGAACGACGGGTCCACCTGGGCCCGCGCTGCCATCTGCGCCCACAGTCCTTGCATGCCCTGCTCGGCCAACACGGTCTCGCCCGCGTCGAGCACTGCCCGGCGCAGCCCAGGCAGCGGGCCGGGGCCCGAGCCCATCAACGTGAAGCTGTCGAACAGTATCGGCTCGGCAAGCACAGCAACCCGGGTGACGAGACCGCCGAAGGAGTGACCGACCAGGTGCAGCGAGGCAGCGACCGGCCGCAGCTGACCGGCGAGATCGCACACGTCAGCGGCAAGGGAGTCGATGCAGTAGCCGTCCTCGTCCTTCGCCCACGCCGACTCGTACTGGCCGCGCTGGTCGATCGCCACACTGCGATACCCCGCCGCGGCGAGCGGTCGCAGCAATGGCAGGAAGTCCTCCTTGCTGCCGGTGTACCCGGGGACGAACAAGATCGTCGGCTGCGCGTCCTCGGTGGACGGCGCGCTCTCGATCGCGGCGGTGCTGCCGGACGCCAGGCTGTACTCCGTCTTCACTGATACATCGCAGTCTCGTCGGAGGCCACCAGCAGGCCGGTGCCGACGGGGTAGCCCCGGAACGTGCCGGAGGGAGCGGGGGAGAGCGAAACGCTGCGCTGTTGCCTGCCGTCGGCCAACTGGCGCAAGACGGTGTGGCCGCCCAGCGACGATGCCACCAGATCCGTGCCGATCACCCAGGGCGGTCCGGACGCCGGAGCCGTCCAGCGGACGGTGCCGGTGGCGGACAGGGCCAGCAGCGAATCCAGCCACACGAACTCGACCGGCTGCCCCTGCGGATCCGTGGTGTCGACCGTCGTCGCCGCCCGGGGCAAGTGTGCTGCCGCCCCGGCGACCGCGGCCGGCGGGAGGAGTCGGGCGGTCCGGGTGTCGGCGCCCTTGTCGGCGGTGAAGCGGTGCAGGTCACCGGTTACCAGGTCCAGGGCGCCGACAAGCGCGCCGGCCGCGACCGGAGCCATCGGGTTGGCGACCGTGATGCTCCACTTCTGGCTGTCGTTGGTGAGATCGCGCAGCACCAGGTGGTGCACCGAGCCGCAGTCCATCGCGATGAGCACGCCCTGCCCGCCGGCCAGCGCCCGGTTCACCGAGCACCCGTCTGGTGCCACCCAGTTCCACCGGTCGAGCCCACCGGCATTGTCGAATACATGCACCGAGTGGGCGGCAACGGTGAGCACCACATTCGGTCCGCTGGCCGACGACGTCCGGCCGTTGTCAGTCAGCGTCCGGTACCACTTGACGGCTCCGGTTGCGGTCACGAATCCGGTGACCTCGTCGCAGTTGCCCTGCCGGTGGTAGATGGCGATGGTCGAGGAATCCTGCTGCAGCACCGAGCAGATCGTCTGGTCCGAGCGGGTGTAGTGCCAGCGCACGGCACCGGTGATCGCGTCGCGGCCGTTGACCGTGTGGGAGTCGTAGCTGACGACGATGCCGGCGGCGTACGGGTTGCCGCCGGCGGGACGGTCGGAGCTGTGCCACCGTTGCGCAAGCGCGCTGCCGGTACTGCCGACGGGAATCGGGGCGGGGGCCGCGGCGCTCACGCGGCTGACCTTGTCCAGCTCGCCGTGGGCGTAAGCCAGCCGGACGCCACCGAACACCAGCAGTACCACCACCGCCAGCACGGCCGCGTACAGCCGCATCGCCCGCCGGTTGTGTTGCTGGTAGGCGAGCAGGGCCGGTTCGACCGGGTTACCGGAGTCCGGCCGCGAAGCGAAATCTGGCCGGGCAGGTTCGCTCAGCTGCTCTGATTCCGACACTGGGACATCCTGATTCACCGGGAGGAAGCTACTCCGACGGGGTGCCCGCCGGAGCGTCGCCGCTGATCGGCGTGCCGGCGCGGGTACGGCGCCTGCGCCGGTTGGCCGAGGAACGGGTGGGCTTGGCGGCTTCGTCACCCGAGGCCGCCGGCCCGGTCTGCGTGGCGGTCGAGCCGCCGCTCCGGCTACCGGAGCGTCCGGAGCCGGTACGGGTGCGCTCGCGTCCACCACCGGACTTCTTGCTGGTCGGTCCGCCCAGGTCCTCGACGGCCTCCGCCGACAGGCCTGCGCGGGTTCGCGAGGCGCGGGGCAGCGTGCCCTTGATGGTCGTGGGAATGTCGAGCTCGAGGTACAGGTGCGGCGAGGTGGAATACGTCTCCACCGGCTCGTGCAGCGGCAGGTTCAGGGTGTCGCAGATCATCTTCCACTTGGGCAGGTCGTCCCAGTCGACCAGCGTCACCGCGGTGCCGGACTTGCCCGCGCGGGCCGTCCGGCCGATCCGGTGGACGTAGGTCATGGCGTCCTCGGGGCACTGGTAGTTGATGACGTGGGTGACGTCGTCGACATCGAGGCCCCGGGCGGCCACGTCGGTGGCCACCAGTACGTCGACCTTGCCGGAGCGGAACGCGCGTAGGGCCTGCTCGCGGGCGCCCTGGCCGAGGTCACCGTGCACCGCGCCGGCCGCGAACCCGCGCTCGACCAGCTCGTCGGCGATCTTCTGCGCGGTGCGCTTCGTCCGGCTGAAGATCATGGTCAGGCCGCGGCCGTTGGCCTGCAGGATGCGTGCGAGCACCTCGACCTTGTCCATGGCGTGCGCCCGGTAGGCGAACTGGTCGACGTGCTCGGTGGCGGGAATGTGGGTGTCGGACTCGGCCCGGATCTGCATCGGCTGGTTCAGGAACTGGCGCGCCAGCGAGACGATCGGGCCCGGCATCGTCGCCGAGAACAGCATGGTCTGCCGCCCGGCCGGTAGTTGCGCCATCAGCTTCTCGATGTCGGGCAGGAAGCCCAGGTCGAGCATCTCGTCTGCCTCGTCGAGGACCAGGCAGCGCACGAACCTGAGCTTCAGGTGTCCCTGCTGTGCCAGGTCGAGCAGTCGTCCGGGAGTTCCGACGATGACGTCCACCCCAGCCTTCAAGGCCTCGATCTGCGGCTCGTACGCGCGGCCGCCGTAGATGGTGACGACCTTGGCGCCGAGGCGCTTGCCCGCGGTGGAAAGGTCGCCGGACACCTGCACGGCAAGCTCGCGGGTGGGGGCGATCACCAGGGCCTGCGGGGAGGCTGCCTTGGCGCTCGGAAGCTGCAGCCGGTTAAGTAGCGGTACGCCGAAGCCCAAGGTCTTGCCGGTTCCGGTGCGCGCCTGGCCGATGAGGTCGGCTCCTGCCAGCGCAATCGGCAGCGTGAGCTCCTGGATGGCGAAGGTGTGTTCGATGCCGACGTCCTTGAGGGCGTCGATGATCTCGCTCTTGATCGCGAAGTCGGAGAACAACGGGCTGTCCGGCTTGACGGGGGCGTGGCCGGCCAGCGGTGCCGGCTCGGGGGTAATCGGCTCAGCAATCACCGCGTCCGTCGGGTCGGCGGGTTGCGGGGCGTCGGTTTTCAGGTCGTCAGTCATGTGTCATCCGATTCTGGTCACAGGTGCATCGAGTGTTGGGCACCTGTGGCGCGGCCATCGGAAGTGGCCGCCAGCGCGGCAGACGCCCGCTAGGACGGTGAGGCAGGCGGATCGAATCGCCATCAAAGATGATCGCCTCACGTGGAGTCTACCGGGCGGCCGGGGGAGAACCTGACATCGACGAGCTAGCGTGGGCACACTGCCAGGACGACGAGGAGATCCGGACGGCCATGACAAGCACAGACCAGTCCGACGGCGCCGCCATAATCGACCTGCTGGGGGTGCTTGCCTACGGCGAGCTGAGCGCGTTCGACCGGATGGCGGCAGACGCCCGGATGGCTCCGACGACGGCCCTGCGCGCGGCCCTGTCGGCGGTCGCGGCCCAGGAGATGGGCCACTACGGCAAGCTCGTGGCCCGCATCGAGGACCTGGGCGCGGACCCGCAGCAGGCGATGGCGCCCTTCATCGAGGCAGTGGAAACCTTCCACGCCCGGACCGAACCACGCACCTGGGGCGAGGCGCTGGTCAAGGCCTACGTCGGTGACGGCCTGGCGGCGGACTTCTACCGTGAGGTGGCCGAGTACGTCGACGCGTCCACCCGGGCGCTGGTCATCGAGGCGCTCGCCGATTCCGGCAACTCGGAGTTCGCCATCCGGGAGGTCGGAGCGCTGGTGCGCAATGATCCCACCGCCGCGTCGCGGTTGTCCCTGTGGGGCAGGCGCCTGGTCGGCGAGGCGATCAGTCAGGCCCAGCGGGTAGCTGCCGAACGTGACGCGCTGGTGCTGTTGATCGTCGGTGGTGCGGGCGACCTGACGGGGATCAGCCGGCTCACCGAGCGGATCACCGACAAGCACACCGAGCGGATGACCGCGATCGGCCTTTTCAACTGAAGGCGGCCCGCTAGCGCCATCGAGGGTTCGACTTGAGGGTTTGACTTAGGGGCGGCGGCCCCGCCTTGAGGGGAACTCAACCGGCGACGAAGCCGACCCGGCGAACATCGGCCTGGGCGATCTCGATGTAGGCGATGAGGTTGGCCGGAACGATGACCTTGCGTCCCCGCTCGTCGGACAGCGCGAGCTGGCCGTCGACGCTCTTGAGTGCGGTGGCCACCCGCTCCTCGACCTCGGCGGGCGTCTGAACGCTCTCCAGCACGATCTCGCGAGGCGTGTGCAGAACGCCGATCTTGACCTCCACGAGAAGTCCTCCATGTTCGATGTCGCGTCATGCGCCGGACGATCTGTCCGCTGGGTCTACGCTAGCCGACCGGCCTCTCGTACCCTGACTCCGACCGCTGCGCTGTGAGCGAACGACCCCAGTACCTTAAGGGTTGTTGAGCGGGAAGTTCGAGATCCCGCGCCATTGCAGGGTCTCTAGCAGTCGTACCGCCTCCGCTTTGGAGATCGGGCGGTCGGCGTCCAGCCACCAGGTGGCGGTGATCTGCGCCGCGCCGGTCAATGCCACCGACAGCAGCTCAGCCTGCGCCCGGCCGAGGCCGGTGTCGGCGGCCACCGTGTCCGCGACTGCCTGCATGGTGAGCCGGGCCACCCGGTCCACGCGCTCGCGTACCGCGGGCTCGTTGCCGAGGTCGGACTCGAAGATCAGCCGGAAGGCGCCCTCGTCGCCGCGGTCCTCGCCGTCGACGAAGTCGAAGTACGCCGTCAGCACGTTGTGTACCCGGATCCGATTGTCCTCGGTCTCGGCAAGCGCCCGGCGGACGCGGTCCAGCACGTCCTCCGCGTGGGTGTCCAGCAGCGCCAGGTACAGATCGAGCTTGCCGGGGAAGTGCTGGTAGAGCACCGGCTTGGAGACCCCCGCGCGAACGGCGATGTCGTCCATCGCGGCGGCGTGGTAGCCGTTGTTGACGAAAACCTCTTGCGCTGCCGCCAGTAACTGCTTGCGTCGGGCGGAGCGCGGAAGTCGCGCCCCCCGGGAGCTGTCCACGGTTTCGGTCATGACGACCCTTCTGACGAGCCACTGGGGCGACTGCTGATGCTACCGGTGGGTACGACTGCTACCGGTGGATACGACGGGCGCCCTCGACGTACTGCGGGAGCTCCGGCTGTCGGTGGCGCGGGGTCTGTCGATGGCGCGAGGTAATTTGGGCGGGTGAAGAGCTTCCGGGAGTCTGCCCACCGCCGGCCCGTCGGCCGCGCCGTTCGCGGGCCGGTCCGCGTCGCCGAGCTGGCCGGCCCGAGCGACTTTCCTCTCGCCCAGGTGGACCCCTCCCGCCCGCCCTGGCCCGGTCGCCAGCTCCAGGTCAATGGCCTGGACATCCAGGTGCGCTCGACGCCGTCATCCAACCCGGATGCCGAACCTGCGCTGTACGTGCACGGCCTCGGCGGGGCGTCCACCAACTTCACCGATTTCGCTGACCTGCTGTCGCCGTGGCTGAGCGCCGAAGCCATTGACCTGCCGGGTTTCGGTGGCTCGGGCCCGGCGCCGGACGGCAACTACTCCATCGCGGCACACACCAGGGTGGTGATCAGCTACCTGGAGCAGTCCGGACGAGGCCCGGTCCACCTCGTCGGCAACTCCATGGGCGGCGCCATCTCGATCCAGCTAGCGGCCAGCCGTCCAGATCTCGTGCGCACCCTGACGCTGGTGTCCCCGGCCGTTCCGGACCTGCGTCCCAAGAAGGGCTCGGATGCGCTGATGCCGCTGCTCCTGCTACCCGGTCTCGGCTCCCGGGTGCTGGCGAAGCTGGACCAGAGCCCGGCCGAGCGGCGCGCCAGGGCAGTCGTAGACCTCTGCTTCGCCCACCCCGAGCTGGTTCCGGCCAACCGGCTGGCCGAGGCGGTCGAAGAGATCGAGACTCGCCGTGGCCATCCGTGGGCGGGCGAGGCGTTCATGAGCTCCTTGCGCGGCCTGGTGCGGACGTACCTCACCGCGGGCAGCCGGTCACCGTGGCACGCGCTGAGCCAGATCAGTGCCCCGTCCCTGGTGGTGTGGGGCCAGCTGGACCGGCTCGTCGATGTGGCCAATGCGCCCCGCGTCGCCACCACCCTGCAGGACGCGACCCTGCTCGTACTGCCCGAGATCGGCCACACCGCCCAGCTCGAGGATCCGGCCTCCACAAGCCGTGCGGTGCTGGCGCTGCTGGCGCGCGCAAATGACGGCAATAAGCAGGCCGGTGTGGGAGTCTGACGCCCGTGACGCGACCGACGGCCCCCCAGCGCCGCCCGCCAGATCGGCCTTCCGCAGGTACACCGCCGACGATGCACAGCAGGTGGCGGCATTTCGCCGCCCGGTACGGGTGGCGTGCCTACGCGCTGCCACTACTGGTCCTGGTGTCGATCTTCGCGCTGTCGACCACGAGCTTCCACAAGCACCGCAAGGCTGGCGTAGACGCCACCGCTGGCAGCATGGCTGTTGCGTCCGGGGCGCAGTCCGCGACGCCGACGCGGACTGCGCCGACGCCCACCCGCACGTCGGCTGCCAAGCCCTCGAGCACGCCGCCGACCCGAGCCCTGGCCCCGCTGGCGTTGCCACCCGGTGCCACGTACAGCAAGAGCGGCAACGGTACGTTCACCACGGTTCCCGGCACCTCGGGTGTAATCGGCAAGGGCCGGCTGTACCGGTTCTCGATCGAGGTCGAGAACGGTGTGGGCGGGGTCGACACCGAGGCCTTCGCCGCCACGGTCATGAAGGCTCTGGGTGACCCGCGCTCCTGGACGCGGACCGGCCAGATCTCGCTGCAGCGGGTCGACACCGGTGCCGTCGACTTCCACCTGAGCCTGGTGTCCTCGATGACCGTCCGCACGCTCTGCGGCTACAGCTTGCCCGTCGAGACGTCCTGTTATGACGGCGGACAGAGCAGAGTGGTCCTCAACGTGGCGCGCTGGGTTCGCGGGGCGCGGGTGTACCCGGGCGATATCGAGACCTACCGGCTGTATGCGGTGAACCACGAGGTCGGGCACGCGATCGGGCACAACCACAGCCACAGTTGCCTGTCCAATGGCCTCGCGCCGGTCATGATGCAGCAGACCATCGGCACCAAGACGGCCAACGGCACGGTGTGCCGGGCCAACCCGTGGCCCTTCCCCAGTGGAGTCTCCGACGCTCCTGGCGCCGAGCAGCCCGGTGACGGGCCGGACAGCGAGTTCTTCCAGCGCAACTCCTGAGCGAGAATGGGAATCCGCGAAGGCCGCCCCGACGTTGTGACTGGCGTTGATGTGCCGAATCCGTGCGTGGAAGGAACTGAGATCTCGTGTCTCTGCCGCCGCTTGTAGAACCCGCTGAGTCGCTCACCGTCGAAGAGGTGCGCCGCTACAGCCGCCACCTCATCATCCCCGACGTGGCGATGACCGGGCAGAAACGCCTCAAGAACGCCAAGGTGCTGTGTGTCGGCGCCGGCGGACTCGGCTCACCGGCCCTGATGTACCTGGCCGCGGCAGGCGTCGGCACCCTCGGCATCGTCGAGTTCGACGTGGTCGACGAATCCAACCTGCAGCGCCAGATCATCCACGGCCAGTCAGACATCGGGCGACCGAAGGCGGAATCCGCGCGCGACACCGTGCACGAGATCAATCCGCTGGTCGATGTCGTGGTGCACAACACCCGGCTCGACAACGACAACGTGCTCGAGATCTTCGCCCAGTACGACCTGATCGTGGACGGCACCGACAACTTTGCCACCCGCTACCTGGTCAACGACGCAGCCGTGCTGCTGGACAAGCCCTACGTCTGGGGGTCGATCTACCGCTTCGACGGCCAGGCATCCGTCTTCTGGAACAGGTACGGGCCCAACTACCGGGATCTCTACCCGGACCCGCCGCCGCCGGGCATGGTGCCGTCCTGCGCCGAGGGTGGTGTGCTCGGCGTGCTCTGTGCCTCGATCGGCTCCATCATGGCGACCGAGGCGGTCAAGCTGATCACCGGTATCGGCGAGACGCTGGTGGGCCGGCTGATGATCTATGACGCCTTGGAGATGACCTACAACCAGGTCAAGATCCGCAAGGACCCGAACACGCCACCGATCACCGAGCTCATCGACTACGAGGCGTTCTGCGGAGTGGTGTCCGAAGAGGCACAAGAGGCGGCTGCGGGTGCCACCATCACCGCGGCCGAGCTCAAGGAACTCATCGAGTCCGGCAAGCCGATCGAGCTCATCGACGTCCGCGAGCCGGCCGAGTGGGAGATCGTGTCCATTCCCGGCGCCAAGCTCATTCCGAAGGACCTCATCCTGCGTGGTGAGGCGCTGCACGAGCTTCCGCAGGACAAGCAGCTGGTGCTCTACTGCAAGACGGGTGTGCGGTCGGCCGAGACGCTGGCCGCCGTGAAGAACGCTGGTTTCTCCGACGCGGTGCACGTGCAGGGCGGCGTGACGGCGTGGGTCAACCAGATCGACCCGTCGCTGCCGTCCTACTGACAGTCGCCGCTCGCCAGGCAGGGATCCGTCGTGTCAGCTGAGAACATTTCGCTGGCCCAACGGATTCTTGCCTGTGTCGAGCTCATTCCCGTCGGTCGGGTGATGTCCTACGGCGATGTGGCCGAATACGTGGGTACGCGGGCGGCCCGCAACGTCGGACGGGTGCTGGCGAGGGACGGCGGCACGGTGCCGTGGCACCGGGTGCTCCGCTCGGACGGAACGTGTGCGGAGCACATCCGCGTGGAGCAGCTGGCACGGCTGGCCGCCGAGGGAGTGCCCATCCGGGGTGAGCGGGTCGACTTGGCGGCCGCTCGCTGGGACGGCCGCCAGCTCGGCGTATGACTGAGCCGCACGTTTCGTCGGTCCAGGCCGGCCGCAGTCGGTTTTGTCGGTGCCTTGTGATGGGATCGTCCTGTGCAATCGAATCCCGCCTTCCGCCTGGTGCGCTCGCACCTGCCCATGGTGGCGGTTCCGGCTCTGGACGCCGAACAGCAGCGCGTCGTGGCGCACGACCGCGGGGTGCTGCGGGTTCTTGCCGGCCCGGGCACCGGCAAGACCACCACCCTGGTCGAGGCCGTGGTGGACCGTGTTGCCAACCGTGGCGTGCCGGTCGACAACGTGCTGCTGCTGACCTTCTCCCGGCTTGCTGCGGGTCAGCTGCGCGACCGGGTTACGGCGCGTTTGCAGCGCACCATCGCCGAGCCGGTGGCTCGCACGTTTCACTCCTACGCTTTCGGCCTGGTCCGTCAGGCGGCCGTGCTTGCGGGCGATCCGCCGCCCCGGCTGCTGTCCGGGTCCGAGCAGGACGTCACGCTGCGCGAGCTACTGGCCGGCCGGCTTGCCGACCAGGTGGATTCCTGGCCCACGGAGCTGTCTGCCGCGGTGCAGACGCAGGCGTTCACCGACGAGCTCCGGGATCTGCTGATGCGGGCGATCGAGCGCGACGTTACCCCCGAGACGCTCGCCGCTCTGGGGCACAAGCACGGCCGCCCGGACTGGGTGGTCGCGGCCGGGGTACTGCGTGAGTACCTGGACGTCACTTCACTGAAGGCGCCAGGCGCCTTCGACGCCGCCGAGCTGATCCAGCGCGCCGCCGCGGAGCTGCGGTCCAATCCGGAGCTGCTGCGAGCGGAGCGCCAGAAGCGGCGCCGGATTTTCGTCGATGAGTACCAGGACACCGATCCCGCTCAGGTACAGCTGCTGAAACTGATCTCTGCCGGAGCCGACGAGCTGGTGCTGATCGGTGACCCCGACCAGGCCATCTACGCCTTCCGCGGCGCGGAGCAGAGCGCGCTGGCTGACATCGACCTGCACTTCGGCTCGCTGACCGGCGCTATTCCGGCCGAGCGTGGTGGCCAATTAGAACTCAGCGTTCCCGTCGACACCGTCTCCCTGTCGGTGTGCCGGCGCAGCGGGCCGACGCTGCTGGCAGCGTCACGGCGCATCGCGGCGCGGCTCACCGGTCCGGTGCAACACCGGTCACTGGTATCAGCTCCCGGGCTGCCCGAGGGCAAGGTCGAGGTGACCCTGTTCGGAGCGGCCAGCCAAGAGGCAGCGCACATCGCCTCCGTCCTGCGGCGAGCCCACGTCGAGGACGGCGTGCCGTGGTCGCAGATGGCGGTCCTGGTCCGCTCGGTCGGCCCCGCGGCCGACAGCCTGCGCCGGGGTCTGGTGGCGGCCGGTGTCCCGGTCGGCCAGGCGGTTCGCGGCGCGCTCAGTGAGGAACCCGTCGTCGCGCAACTGCTCGAGTTGCTGCGAGCTGTTGCCGCCCCGAAGGCGTTGAGCCCCGAAGCCGCCGAGGCGCTGCTCGTGGGGCCGGTCGGGCGGGCAGACCCCTTGCAGGTCCTGAGGATGCGCCGTCATGTGCGCCGGGCTCCCGGTGGGCCGCTGACGCTGGCGGATCTCATCATCGAGCCGGCAGCGGTGGCGTTCGTGCCCGAGTCGGTCCGCGCTCCGGTGTTTCGAATCCGGGCGGTGCTCGAAGCCGGGACGGAGCTGACGGCTGCCGATGCACCGGCCGAGGATGTGCTGTGGGCCGTGTGGCAGGCCACCGGCCTGGTCGGTCGGCTCAATCAGCGCAGTCTCGAAGGTGGGCCGGACGGCGCGCGGGCCGATCGCGCTCTCGATGCCACCCTGGCGCTGTTCACCGAGGCCGCGAAGATGTCGGACCGCACGCCGGGCGGCGGCGTGGGGCAGCTGCACGAGTGGGTGACTCAGCTGCAGATCACCGACGCCGGTTCCGGCGTGCGCCCCCAGGCGACCGACGATGTGGCGATCCTTACCGCGCATGCCAGCAAGGGCCTGCAGTGGCAGGTGGTCTGTGTCGCGGGGGTGCAGGACGGGGTATGGCCGAACCTGCGCCAGCGCGGTTCGCTGCTGGGTGCTGACTTGCTGGTCGACGTGCTCGCCGACCGCGCAGTGGTATCCAGCGGGTTGCTGAGTGAACGGCTCGTCGAGGAACGCCGGCTGTTCTACGTGGCGATCACCCGGGCCAGCCGTTCGCTGCTGGTCACCGCGCTGGACAACGAGGACGCGCAGCCGTCCAGGTTCGTGGAAGAGCTCGACCCGTTGCCCGACACGGTCATCGCTCGGCCGGTGTCCGCCCCGTCGCGCAGATTCGTGCTGCCAGGCCTGGTCGCCGAACTGCGCGGGGTGCTCACCGACCCCACCCGGTCGGCCGCTGAGCTGAGCGCCGCGGCCGAGCAACTCGCCCGACTGGCTGAGGCTGGCGTGGCCGGCGCGCACCCGCTGAACTGGTGGGGGCGCGCGGAGTTGTCCAGCGCCGAGCCGATTCGCGGCGCCGCCCGAGGGCCGGTGCCGATCCGGCCATCCAAATTCGAGGCTTACACCGACTGTGAACTGCGTGCGCTGCTCACCGAGCTCGGCGCCACCGATGCAACCGACGAGGTCGCCGCCTCGCTCGGCACGCTCGTGCACTGGGTTGCCGAGCAGGCCACGCCGGATGCGACCGTGGCCGACCTCACCGAACTGCTGGAGCAGGGCTGGTCCAGGCTCGAGTTCGGTGCTCCGTGGCACGCCGTCAGCGAGCGAGCCAGGGCCCAGCGGATGCTCGACGCGCTGGCAAAGTGGCTGTCCGAGAGCCGGTCCCGGCTGACCCTCGTCGCGCGCGAGCAGCCCTTCTCGGTACAGGTCGGCGACGCGCTGCTGTCCGGCAAGGTCGATCGGCTGGAGCGAGACACGGCCGGACGGCTGGTGGTGATCGACCTGAAGACCAGCAAGACCAAGCCAACTCGCGACGAGGTGACCAATCACGCTCAGTTGGCGGCGTATCAGCTGGCGATTGCCGAGGGCGGCTTCACCGACGGTGTACCGGTCGAGCCGGGCGGTGCGCAGTTGGTTCAGGTGGGCGCGGCCACTCCCGGGCACCAGGCCCAGCCGGCGCTCTCCGACTTCGCCGATCCCAGCTGGGTGCACGCCGAACTCGTGCGGATCGCGGCGGTGCTGCGCGGCAACATCGTGGCGGCACGGCCGGGCAAGGCCTGTGCGCGATGCCTGGTGCGGTCGAGTTGCCCCGCGCAGGACGATGGCAGGCAGGTGACCCAGTGACTACCAAGACCACCTACCGCCCGGTCGACATCGCCCGGATGCTCGAGCTGTTCCCGCCGACCGACGAGCAGGCAGTGGTGATCCAGGCACCGCTGCGGCCCTCGGTGGTCATCGCCGGCGCCGGCTCCGGCAAGACCGAGACGATGGCCGCTCGGGTGGTCTGGCTGGTCGCCAACGAGCTGGTGGCTGCCGACCGCATTCTCGGCCTCACGTTCACCCGCAAGGCCGCCGGTGAACTGCAGCACCGGATCCGCGCCCGACTGAAGTCACTGCAGCGGGCACTTGGCCGGGACTATGAACCGACGGGTGAGCCGACGGTGCTCACGTACGCCGCGTACTCCGGTCGGCTGGTGGATGAGCACGGCATCGTGCTGGGTGCGGAGCCCGGCTCCCGGTTGCTCACCGAGGCGGCCCGTTGGCAGGTGGCCGACTCGGTCGTGCGACATTACGACGGTGCCTTCAGCGTCGAGCCGGGTGTAATTTCTACCGTAACGGAAAGAGTATTGGACCTCTCCGGGCAGCTTGCCGACCACCTGGCCGAGCCGTGCCAGATCCACGAGCTGGCCGCGTGCCTGCGCGAGCAACTCGACCCGTTGGGCCCGAAGCCACGCACCCGGCGCGAGTGGCCGGAGAACGTGCAGCGCTTGCGGGACAGCCTGGTGAAGCGCTCTGAGCTGCTGCCACTGGCCGAGCGGTTCGCGGACCAGAAGCGAATGGACGGCCTGCTCGACTTCACCGACCAGATGGTGATCGCCACCCGTCTGGCGGCATTGCCGGGCGTCGCCGAGATCGAGCGATCCCGCTACGACGTGGTGCTGCTGGACGAGTATCAGGACACCGGCTACGCACAGATCGAAATGCTGGCGGCCCTTTTCGCGGACGGCCGAGCCGTGACCGCGGTGGGTGATCCGCTGCAGTCCATCTACAGCTGGCGTGGCGCAAGCGCCGGCAACATCACCCGATTCAGCCATCGATTCCGCGAAAGCGGTGGCGAGCCTGCGGCCGTCTACTCCCTGATGACCAGCTGGCGTAACGATAAGCGCATTCTCGACGTAGCCAATAAGGTGGCAGCGCCACTCCGGCGGTCCGGCGAGAAGCCGCTGAGCCCCCGGCCGGATGCTCCAGCAGGGCTGGTCACCGCGACCTATCGGGAGACGGTGGCGGACGAGGCCGGCTGGCTCGCGGAGCGGTTGCGCGACGAGTGGGACAACCGGACCGATTGGACCCAGGGGCAGCGGACCCTGGCGGTGCTGGTGCGCAAGCGCTCCGGGATTGCCCTTATCGCACAAGCACTTCGCGGTGCCGGTCTGCCGGTTGAGGTGGTGGATCTCGGCGGTCTCCTGACGCTTCCCGAGATCGCCGATGTCCGAGCGGTGTTGCAGGTGCTGGTGGATCACAACTCCGGCGGCTCGCTGGCCAGGTTGCTGACGGGCGCCCGCTGGCGGGTCGGCCCCGCCGACCTGGTCGCGTTGCACGAGCGGGCGCGGGCGCAGGCCAGGCTCACCGGCGCTTCGGTCCGCCGTCATCTCGAGGCGGTGACAGACCCCGAGGACGACCCGGACGACACTGATGACGAGGAGCGGATCGAGCCGTCACTGATCGAGGCGCTCGATGACTTGGGCGAGCCTTCGGGCTACTCAGCGCAGGGGTACCGGCGGCTGGCGGACTGCGGAGCGATGCTGCGGCGGCTGCGCAGGCGGCTGGATATGACGTTGCCAGACCTGATCGCCGAGATCGAGCGGGCACTCGGGCTCGATGTGGAGGTCGAGGCGCGTCCCGGGGTCAGCGATGCCGGGCGTGCCAACCTCGACCGGTTCATCGACGAGGCGGCCAGGTTCGCCAGTGACCGTGCCGGTGCCGGGGTCTCTGCCTTTCTCGGTTACCTCAAGGCCGCCGAGCAAGAGGAGTACGGCCTCAAGCCGGCCACGGTGGACGTGCTCCCTGAGCGGGTGCAGGTGCTCACCGTGCACGGCGCCAAGGGCCTGGAGTGGGATGTCGTCGCGGTCGCGGGCCTGGTCACCGATGGCTTTCCGGACGCCGCGAAGAACCATGACTGGGCCAGCACCCCGGCGCTGCTCCCGTCACCGTTGCGCGGCGACCACGACGAGCTGCCGAGGCTCGACTTCACCGGCTGCGGGCACCGCGGCGATGCCGAGGACCGTATCTCCGAACATCGAGAGCGATTGAAGCAGCGGCATCTGCTCGAGGAGCGCCGGCTCGCGTATGTGGCGTTCACCCGCGCTCGTAAGGCGCTGTACGCCTCCGGTGCCGCGTGGGGAGCCGGCTCGAAGCCTCGGGCTGCCTCCATCTTCCTCATCGAATTGGCCGACGGCGCCGGAGCTGAGCCGGCCGGCAACTCCGACGTCGAGATCGATGGCTGGCACGTGCTGGCCGACGGTGACGAGAATCCGCTGACGGCCGACGACGTGCACGCGAGCTGGCCGGCTGATCCACTGGGCGTGCGCCGAGCCGACGTCGAGCGCGGAGCGCAGCGGGTGCTGGTGGCGATCACCGAGCTGCGCGACGCTGACGCACACGGTCCCGGCGTCGCCGATGCGGACACTCCGCTGGCGGAACTATGGAGGCGGGACGTCGATCTGCTGCTGGCCGAGCGGGCCGCGTCGATGGCCACCGGTCCGATCGACGTGGTGATGCCCGAGCAACTGTCGGTGTCCGACGTGGTGACGCTGTCGGCAGACGCCAGCGAGCTGGCCCGTCGGTTGCGCCGGCCGCTGCCGCAGCAGCCGGCTCGGCACGCTCGGCGAGGAACGGCATTCCACCAGTGGCTGGAGCAGCGGTGGGCCGCGGACGCGCTGCTCGACATCGACGAGCTACCCGGCGCGGTCGATGAACTGGTGGATGACGACGCCCTGGACGACCTCAAGGCGGCGTTCGAGCGCAGCAGCTGGGCAGATCGAACCCCGATAGCCGTCGAGGTCGGCTTCGAGATGTCCTTCGGCGGGCGGGTGGTTCGAGGTCGGATGGACGCCGTCTTCGCCGAGTCCGACGGGCGGTTCACCGTCGTGGACTGGAAGACCGGAAGGCCCCCGACCCGCAAGGATGCCGAGGCCAAGTCTCTTCAGCTGGCGCTGTACCGGCTCGCCTGGGCGTCCATCCAAGGCATCCCGAACTCGCAGCTGGACACGGTCGGGGCGGCGTTCTACTACGTCGGCGCCGATGTCACGGTAGCGCCGACCGACCTGCTGGACGCCGACCAGCTCCGCGAGCTGATCAACGGCCCCGAAGCAGACCCTGCCGACTCAGCAGCGCGGGAACTAGACGCTGCCGAAGCCGCAGAGCCGGAAGCCGGACCGGAAACAGCGGCGTCGGCTGCGAACTCAGCGCCCGGAAGCGGCGGGAAGCCCCGCCGCGCCGAGCCGGACGATATCCTGGGCCCGTGACCAACGACGTTCGCTCCTTCATCGCCGAGCACCACGCCGACCTGCTCACCGATCTCGATCAGTGGCTGCGTATCCCCGGCATCAGCGCGCAGCCGGACCGACACGCCGACGTCCGGCGCAGCGCCGAGTGGTTCGCCGAGGCCTGCCACCGCACCGGATTCCCGACCGTGGAGATCTGGCCGACCGCCGGCCTTCCCGCCGTGTACGCGGAATGGCCCGCCGCGGAGCCGGACGCCCCTACCGTCCTGATCTATGGACATCACGACGTGCAGCCGGTAGATCCGATCGAGCTCTGGCACACCGACCCGTTCGAGCCCACGGTGGACGGACCGGTGCTGCGCGCGCGGGGAGCATCCGATGACAAGGGCCAGTTGCTGTTCCACCTGCTCGGCGTGCGCGCGCACCTTGCCGCCACCGGCCGGAGCACTCCGGCGGTGACCCTGAAGCTGCTCATCGAGGGCGAAGAGGAGTCCGGTTCGCCGTACTTCGAGACGCTGCTGAGCGATCGCCGCGACCGCTTGGATTGCGACGTGGTCGTGATCACCGATACCGGCATGCTCGCCGAGACGGTGCCGAGCGCTGTGACCAGCATGCGAGGCATGGTGTCGGCCACGGTGGAGTTCCACGGCCCCGACCTCGACCTGCACTCGGGCTCCTTCGGTGGCGCGGTGCCCAACCCGGTCACCGCGATCGCGAGGCTCGCCGGGGCGTTGCACGACGCCGAGGGCAGGGTCCAGGTACCGGGTTACTACGATGACGTGCTGGAGCTGACCGACAAGGAGCGTGACCTGTTCGAGCGCGTTCCCTTCTCGGAGATCGGCTTTCTCGGCACGGCCAAGTCACGAGCCCTGGCCGGCGAGGCGGGGTACTCGACGCTGGAGCGACTGGGTGGCCGGCCGACTGCCGAGGTGAACGGAATCGGTGGTGGGTATCAGGGCGACGGCACCAAGACCATCGTTCCCAGTGACGCTTTCGTGAAGCTGTCCTTCCGCCTGGTGGCGAATCAGCAGCCGGCGAAGATCAAGGCAGCAGTGGACAGCTTCATCGCCGACCACACGCCGCCGGGCATCACCAGTCACGTGGAGTGGGAGGGTGACGGCGTGTCGCCGTGCCTCGTGGACATCGAAACCCCGGCGTTCGGCGCGCTGTCCCGGGCGATATCCGCCGGCTTCGACACCGACCTCGTCCTGCCGACCCGGGAGGGCGGTTCGGGGCCGGAGGCGACCATCCAGCAGGTGATCCCGGCGCCGATGGTGTTCCTCGGCGTGGGACTGCCCGACGACCAGATCCATGCACCGAACGAGAAGGTCACCCTTTCGATGCTGTACCGCGGTGCCGAATCGGCGGCCCACTTGTGGCAGGAGTTCGCTGAGCTCGGCCGCGAGGGTCTGCGGGGCTGACGCATGATCGAGTTCGGGTACCCCGTTGAGCAACCGCCGGGCTCCGGTCAGCGTCCGGGTCCTGGCCACCGACGAGTGCTGGGCTGGCTGGGTATTGCCGCGGCCGTGGTGCTCGTCCTCGTGGTGGCCCTGCTGATCGGCCGGCACAGTGGTGGCCAGGCGCCCAACGCCGGCACGGCATCCTCCCGGATACCCAACCCGAGCCAGAGCAACCCGAGCCCGGGCAACCCGAGCCCGGGCAACCCGAGCCCGGGCAACCCGAGCCCGGGCAACCCGAGCCCGGGCAACCCGAGCCAGAGCAACCCGAGCCAGGGCGGCGGCGCGGCTGGTTTGCCGGCGGTCGCCTGCCCGGACATCCGTGACGAGCAGTCGCACCTGGCGTACCGCTGCATCGACAACTACCTGGCGCAGGACGGCTCCGACACCTACCTCGGCCTGCGGATCTCCCTCAACCACGAGGTCGAGCCGCGCTGGATCATCAGCGAGGGATCGGGAAATCCAGCCAGCCTGGCGAGCCCTCCGAACAACACCGTGGTCGATTACCGGACCGTTCCGGCGGCCACGTCGGCGGGGGTGCAGGCGGAGGTGGAGCGGCGAGCCGGCCTCGCCCTGGCGCAGGCCTACGGGGACACCCCCGTCACCAGAACGTTGTCCGCCCGCGTCCGGAACTTCTCCGGTGTGGTCGGCTACGAACTCAGCACCGAGGTGACGGTCGACCCGGTGTACCGGACGACGCGCGGACTCCAGGTGCGGACCGAGCGGCTGTGGGTCGTCGGCCTGCCTACCAAGGCCGGGGTCAGCATCTTCATGATGTCCATCCCTGACCAGCGGGCGGACCTCTGGGTCAAGGCGGAGTCCGTCGTGGGCACCATCCACGTCATCTGATGCTCGCGCTTGGTTAGGGTGGCGGTGTGGCCACCAAAGTGCCGACCCGAGAGTCGCGCGTCTCTACCCTGCCGTCCCTGTCGTTCGAGCTCGTCCATCACAAGCTGCGCAACGGCTTGCGGGTGGTGCTCGCTCCGGACCGGCGCTCGCCGGTCGTCGGCATCGCGGTTCTGTACGATGTCGGATTCCGCTCCGAGCCCGAGGGGCGCACCGGCTTCGCGCACCTGTTCGAACACCTCATGTTCCAGGGGTCGGCGAACCTCGACAAGCTCGAGCACTTCCGCTACGTCCAGTCCTCGGGTGGAATGTTCAACGGCAGCACGCACCTGGACTACACGAACTACTTCGAGGTGCTGCCGTCGAGGGCGTTCGAGCGGGGCCTGTTCCTCGAAGCCGACCGCATGCGCGCGCCGCGGATCACCGCGGAGAACCTTGCCAACCAGATCGACGTGGTGAAAGAAGAGATTCGCGTCAACGTTCTGAACCGGCCCTACGGCGGGTTTCCGTGGCTGGTGCTACCCGAAGTCCTGTACGACACTTTCCCCAACGCCCATAATGGTTATGGCGGGTTCGAGGACCTCACCAACGCCACCCCGGAGGACGCGGAAACGTTCTTCGACAGCTACTACGCCCCGGCAAACGCGGTGCTGTGCGTGGCGGGGGACATCGACGCCGACAACGCCATCGAGCTGATCGAGCGGCATTTCGGCGGGATCAAGCGACGTAAGAAGCCGGTGCGCCCGAACTTCGCGGAGCCGCCACTGACCGCCGAACGGCGCCGGGTCGTGAACGACGCGCAGGCGCCGATGCCGGCTGTGGCGCTCGGTTACCGGCTGCCCGACCCCGGAGCGGACCTCAACGTCTACCTCGCCTCTGTGCTCCTCGCCGAGATTCTGTCCGACG
The DNA here is from genome assembly GCF_031845305.1 of Jatrophihabitans lederbergiae. Classification (NCBI taxonomy): domain Bacteria; kingdom Bacillati; phylum Actinomycetota; class Actinomycetes; order Jatrophihabitantales; family Jatrophihabitantaceae; genus Jatrophihabitans; species Jatrophihabitans lederbergiae. The sequence goes on from NZ_JAVREH010000003.1 coordinate 232,460, forward strand.
GCGACGCCTCCCGGCTGAACCGCTCGCTGGTGCAGTCCAAGCGGCTGGTGACCGACGTCAGCGCCTACCTCGGCACGTTCGGCGATCCGTTGGAGGAGCGGGATCCCACCCGGCTCAACATCACCGCCTTCTACGCCGACCCGAACGCGACGCAGGCCGTGATCGACGCGGTTGACGTCGAACTCGACCGGGTGGCCGCCGATGGCACCGAGGCAGGCGAGCTCGACCGGGTCCGGGTGAAGCTGGCGGCCACGATCTCGCGGGAGCTGGATCACGTGATGAACCGCAGCCTCGAATTCGCCAAGTTCGAAATGCTGTTCGGCGACGCCTCGATGATTCTCCGACTGCCCGCGCTGCTGAGCCAGGTGAGCGACGCCCACATCCGTGCTGCCGCAGCGCGTCTGACCCCCGACAGCAGAGCCGTTGTCGAACTTCTCCCCGGAGCTGCCAAGTGACCGCCGTGCTGCCCGTCCCCGGCCTGACCGATCCGGCGAAGCCCAAGAAGCTCAGCGCCTCCGAGCGCACTCTGCCGTCCGGCCTTCGGGTGGTGGCGGTCCGCCGTCCGTCCGTGCCGATGGTCGAGGTCCGGCTGCGGGTGCCGTTCTTCTCCGGCAAGGCGAGCCACCTCGCGCGTGCGACGCTGCTCTCGGGGACCATCCTGACCGGCACCGGTGAGCGGGACCGGATCGGTCTCGCCGTCGCGCTGGGGCAACTGGGCGGCGACATCTCGGTTTCGGTGGACGCCGATCGGCTCCAGCTCTCCGGCTCGGCCCTTGCCTCGCGGTTACCCGCCCTGCTCGACCTGTACGCCGAGATCCTGACCTCGGCCAGCTACTCCGCCACCGAGGTGGCGGGTGAGCGTGAGCGGCTGATCGAGCGCATCACCATGTCGCGGGCACAACCGGGCGTCATCGCGAACGAGGCGCTGGCCCGGCGGGTGGCGCCAGGGCATCCGTACGCAGAGCTGCTGCCGAATACCGAGGCGGTCGCGGCGACCACGGCCAGCCAGCTGCGCAACCTGCATCGTGACCTGGTGCTGCCCGAAGGCTCCCTGCTCGTGATCGTCGGCGACGTGTCGGCGTCCCGGGCGCTGGATGTGGCGGAGTCGGCGCTCGCCGAGTGGACGGGCGGACCGGCCAAGGTCAAGCTCGCGCCGCTGCCGGCGCTGCGGCCCGGACCGCTGCAGATCATCGACCGGCCGGGCTCGGTGCAGACCTCGATCCGGCTGAGCGGAACCGCGCTACCCCGCCGCGACGAGCGGTATTCAGCCCTGCAGCTGGCGAATCTGATCTTCGGCGGGTACTTCTCCTCGCGGTGGGTCGAGAACATTCGCGAGGACAAGGGCTATTCGTACTCGCCGCGCAGTGGGCTCGACCACCTTGCCCTCGGCTCGTCGTTCACGGTGACAGCGGATGTGGCCACTGAGGTGACGGCCCCGGCCATCCTCGAGACGATGTACGAGCTCGGCCGGATCGCGTCGCTACCAGTGACCGAGACCGAGCTGGAGTCGGTACGCCAGTACGCGATCGGCAATCTCGCCATGTCGACCTCGACTCAGGCGGGCATCGCGACGACCCTGTCGACTCTGCTGGGGACAGGTCTGAGCATTGACTGGCTGGCCGAGCAACCCGTGCGGCTGTCCAAGGTGACGGTGGCCGAGGTCGCCGAAGTGGCGTCGGAGTTCCTGTCGCCGCGCAAGCTGGTGGGTGTCGCGGTCGGCGACGCGACGGCGATCACGGCTCCGCTGTCCCGGGTCATCGACGTCGAGTAGGTGACATTGACCCTGTCCACAGATCCCTGGCAGCTCCCCGAGGTGCCGGTGCTGTCGCGCTCGGCGCACGACCGCATCGCGCACCGCCGCGATGACGACGGGTGGCTGGCCCGGGCGTGGCAGAACCCGAGCAGCCAGGTGCTGGTGGTCTCGGCCGATGGAACCGCGGCGCTGCGCCCGGACGCCGACCGGCCCAGGCTGACCTTCCGTGCGCCGTCGGAGGTGCAGGGCATCGCCGGTGTTCGGGTGCTACTGGGCGAGGCCGACGGCCTGGTGTACTTCGCGCTGTTGGCTGCCGAGCAGGTCGCCGAGCCGGACTGGGCGAGCCTGCGGGCGCTGGCCACCGACCTGTCCGACCTCGACGTCGGTCTGCTGACCGCGGCGGTGGCACTGCAGGCGTGGCATCAGCGCCACCCACGCTGCCCACGGTGCGGTGCCACCACCGAGCCCGCGCAGGCCGGCTGGAGTCGCCGGTGCCCGGTCGATTCTTCGGTGCACTTCCCGCGGACCGATCCCGCCGTGATCATGCTCGTCCACGATGGCGCGGGCCGGTGCGTGCTGGCCCGTGGCCCGCAGTGGGCGCCGGGTCGGATGTCGGTGCTCGCCGGCTTCGTCGAGGCGGGGGAGTCCGCAGAGGCGGCCGTCGCGCGAGAGGTTGCCGAAGAGGTCGGCGTCCAGGTCCGCGACGTCCGCTACATCGCCAGCCAGCCACATCCCTTTCCGGCCTCGCTGATGCTGGGCTTCACCGCGCGCCTGGCCGGCGATGCCACGCTGCGGATCGACGACGAAGAGATCGCCGAGGCCGACTGGTTCACCCGCGACGATGTTCGGCGGGCGTCGGACTGGGGCGACGAGGGCGCGAGCTCGGTGCCTGAGGGTGCGCTGCTGCGGGCCTTGCCCCCGAGGATGTCCATCGCCCGCCAGTTGCTGCAGATGTGGCTCGAAACCTCGGACTGAGGACCTACTCCTCGCGCGGGCGCGCGAACAACGCCGGATGCGACGGATCGTCATAGCGCAGCACCACATCGGCCTGCCCTGCCGGATCGACGTCGATCTCGTACCGGTCGAAGGCCGGTAGCGCCCAGGCCTCTTCCGCGGGCGCGAGCCGGCGAAGCGCCTGCCGGCTGACCGAGAAGTGGACGACGATGTCGAAGGCCAGACCGGTGTCGAGCAGCAGCTCGCCGCGCACCAGCACAATGGCCTCGGCGGCCAGCGGCACCGGCGGAGTCCGGGCTGACCGGTTGCTGACCGGGTCGCGCAGGGCAGGCAGATAGCTGCCGGTGCCGCCCGCGCCCAGCGGCTTGAGCACCTCGCGCTGCAGCGCCGCGGTGTCCAGCCATCCGGTGTAGAAGGACTCGACGTCGGTCTTGCCGTACTCGAACCGCAGCGACGCGTCGCGATAGAAGTCCACTCCGCGCACCGTGGCCACGGGATGGCCCCGCACCGCGAGCCGCTCGGCCACGCCGGTGATCAGCGGCTCGAGGTCCACCCATCCGGGCGCGTCCAGTGCGACCCGGAGCGGATGCGGTTGTCCGGCGTGCGCGATGTCGGTCTGCCGCTGGAGGAACAACTCGGTGAGCCGGCCCGCGAGTAGGCCCGGGCTGATGGGGTTGAAGCGCCTCACGCCAGCGCGCGAAGCTTCTCCTGCACCTGGGCGACAGAGGGGTTGGTGAGTGCCGATCCGTCGGAGAACTCGAGCGTGGGCACCGTCTGGTTGCCACCGTTGACCTGCATCACGCGGACGGCAGCGTCCTCGTCCCGCTCGATGTCCACCTCGTCGAACTTGATGCCCGCGCGGTCCAGACCGCTCTTGAGCCGGGCGCAGAAGCCGCACCACGAGGTGGTGTACATCGTGAACGAACCAGTCATGGTCGGAACAGCCCTTCGAGCGGGGACGGTGTGCACCTGTAGCAGCACGCGCCGGGTTGGGAATGTTCCCCGCCACCTTCGTCCACCGCGCCGACGGTTCTGTCAGACGGCGTTGGCAGGATGCAGGGGTGACTTCAGCCAGCTCGCCCACGCCGCAACTCACCGGCAACACGGGCGCCGACGGGATCCTGGCCGGCCTCGATCCTGAGCAGTCCGAGGCCGCGCAGGCGGTTCGCGGTCCGGTGTGCATCCTGGCCGGTGCCGGCACCGGCAAGACGAGGGCCATCACCCATCGCATCGCCTATGCGGTGGCCACCGGTGCCGTGCCCCCCGAGGCGGTGCTCGCCGTGACGTTCACCGCGCGGGCGGCCGGTGAGCTACGCACCAGGCTGCGCGCCCTCGGTGCCAACGGCGTGCAGGCACGGACCTTCCACGCCGCGGCGTTACGCCAGCTCAGCTATTTCGCGCCGCAGATCCTCGGGGGTCCCATGCCCGAGGTCGCCGGCAACCCGATCCGATGGGTGTCCCAGGCCGCCAACCGGCTGCGGCTGCGCACGGACAAGACCGAACTCCGGGACCTCGCCAGTGAGATCGACTGGGCGAAGTCCTCGCTCGTGTCACCGGGCGAGTACGTCACCGCGGCGGCCCGGGCGAACCGCGGCATCTCCCTCACGCCCGCCAAGGTTGCCGAGGTTTACGCCGGCTACGAAGAGGCGAAGCGGCGCAACGACGAGATCGACTTCTCCGACCTGTTGCTCATCATGGCCGGTGCCCTCGAAGAGCTTCCCGACGTCGCCCGGGCGGTGCGCGCCCAGTACCGCTACTTCGTGATCGACGAGTACCAGGATGTCTCGCCGGTGCAGCAGCGCCTGCTGGACGCCTGGGTCGGCGACCGCCGCGACCTGTGCGTCGTCGGCGACGCCAACCAGACCATCTACTCGTTCGCGGGTGCGAAGCCGTCCTACCTGCTCGAGTTCGCTGACCGCTATCCCGACGCCACCGTCGTTCGGCTGGAACGCGACTATCGATCCACGCCGCAGATCGTCGAGCTGGCCAACCGCTTGATGAGCGGCGCGCAGCAACGCGACGCCGGCCTCAGGCTGATCGGTCAGCGCCCGGACGGCCCCAAACCGACGTTCGCCGAGCACGACGACGAGGTCGCCGAGGCAGCGGCTGTCGCCTCGACCGCCAAACGGCTGATCGCCGAGGGGACGCCGGCGGCCGAGATTGCCATCCTCTTCCGGATCAACGCCCAGTCCGAGGTGTACGAGCAGGCGCTCACAGAGGCAGGCATTTCGTACGTGCTGCGTGGCGGCGAGCGCTTCTTCGAGCGAGCCGAAGTCCGCCAGGCGCTCGTCCTGCTGCGTGGCGCCGCGCGAGCCGATGACGGTTCGGTGCCGCTTCCGCAGTCCGTCGCCGAGGTGCTCAGCTCGGTGGGCTGGAATCTCGAGCACCCGCCGCCGGGTGGCGCCGCGCGTGAGCGCTGGGAGTCGCTCGCGGCTCTGGTGAACCTGGCCGAGCAATTCGTGACCGAACTCCCCGAGGCCAGGCTCGACGAGTTCAATGCCGACCTCGAGCAACGCGCGGCGTCGCAGCACGCGCCGACCGTGCAGGGAGTGACGTTGGCATCGCTGCACTCGGCGAAGGGACTCGAGTGGGACGCCGTCTTCCTGGTCGGCGTGACGGATCAGACGATCCCGATCCAGCACGCCACCACCGAAGAACAGCTGGCCGAGGAGCGGCGGCTGTTCTACGTCGGCATCACCCGGGCGCGGCAGCGACTGATGCTGTCGTGGGCACTGGCTCGCAACCCCGGTCAGGCGCGTCGGCGCAAGCCCAGCCGATTCCTCGACGGGCTGCGGCCCGGTGCAGGAACCCGGCAAGCGGGCACCCCCAAGCGTGCCAAGGTGGTTCCGCAATCCGAGGACGCCGCGGCCTTCGGACGGTTGCGAACCTGGCGCAAGAAGCAGGCCGAGGCGCAGGGTGTGCCGGCCTACGTCGTCTTCTCCGACGCGACGCTGGTAGCGATCGCCAACCGCGCTCCGAGCGACGACACGGAGCTGGCCCAGGTTCCCGGAGTCGGGCCGACGAAACTTGAGCGCTACGCCGAACCGGTGCTCGCCGTGCTGGCGGGCCAGGACCCGGAGCCCGTCGAAATCTCCTGAGCTGAGGAATGCCCTGTGCGCCACGGTGAATTGGGGGTCCAGGCCTCGTGCCGTTGGCGCTCGGCCACCCGGGTATTTGCCACCACTAGGAAACTCGAAAAAAGAATTCTCGAAAATAGTTTGTGCGCATCCGATGAGCTCCGATAGCCTCGCGTACACACAAGCAACCGACCCGCGCGCCGCCACCGAGCGTCGCGTCGAGATCGCCGAGGAGGTGCCGGACATGTCGAACTACCTGATGATCAACGCAGCCACTGACGTCGCGGCTGCCTTCGGTGCTGTCGTCGTCGGCGCTGCCTTCACCGTGAACGTCTCTCCGAAGCACCGTCAGCTCGCTAGCCCCGGAATGACCGATGGTCGGACCCGTCGACCTCCTGAGATACCGCTCTGAACATCCTGAGCGATCCTCTCGAGGCCGCGGATTCCCTGACCGGGAAGCCGCGGCCTTTGTCATTTCCGGACGGCAGTCAATTTCCCGTTCCAGCACCGAGAGACAACTGAATACGGACATCCATCAGACATCAACTAGGAGGTGAACCGACGTGTTCGCGATCGGAGCTCAGCCGGAGCCGAGCCAGCCGTGGGTCGTGGCCGAACCGCAGGCCGCTATCTCGATGTGTGAGCCACTGCCGCCCACCGTCGACCCTGCATTCGGCGCCGACATCGAGGGCCTGCCGTGCCGCTCGTTCGACGCTGATCTGTGGTTCGGTGAGACTCCCGCCGAACTCGAGCAGGCCAAGACGCACTGCGCCGAGTGCCCGGTACGTGCCGGGTGCCTCGCCGGGGCCTTGGATCGGCGCGAGCCGTGGGGCGTCTGGGGCGGGGAGATCTTCAGCCAGGGAACCGTCATCGAGCGCAAGCGACCCCGTGGCCGTCCGCGCAAGACCGTCGTCGCGGCATGAACGGCGCTCCCACGTCCGGCGTCCACGACGCCATCGCCAGCCGTCTCACCTGGGTCGGTGGAAGAACATTCAGCAGCACGTCTCTAGCAAGGAGCACCACCATGTATTCGATGTACGAAGCACTCGCGCGAGAGCGAATGCGGGAGCGGCGGGAGCAGGCCGCGCAATCGCGGCTGTGCTCGCAGCTGGCCTCGGCCCGGCTCTGGCGGCGGCTGGCGGCCTACTCGGCCCGTCAGGAGGCGCGCTCTCAGCGCCACCTCGCGGAGCGGTCGGCGGTCGACTACCAGCTCGTCGCGTAACGATGTCGGTGTGGGTCCCTTACCGCCTGAGGCGATGTGGTCTCGGGTCCGGCGGGCTCCGGAGTCGTTCGAGAAGACCCCACTGTTCCGCCAGCTCGCGTGGTTGCCGCACTTCGGGTGTGATGGCGGGATGGATGAACCAGCGAAGGCGTGCCAGCTGTGCGGGCGCACAAGCGATCCGGCCACTGAGGGTGATCCGCCGCTGGCTTGGTCGATGGACCGGACCGGCGAGCGGGTCAGCTGGACCTGTTCCAGCTGCGCTGCCCAGCACGTTCGCTCGATCGAGGCGAAGCTGGCACCGGAGTGGTGGTGAGTCGCTCGGGCGAGCTGCCGCGTGACCAGCGGCGACCACTCAGGCAGCGAAGCCGGGCTGCCACCGCTCGGCGATCTCGCGGTACGGCGCCCGCGCCCCGAGCTGGCACAGCACCCCGATCGAGCCGAGCGTCACCCGGTGCAGCAGCAGGTACTCGGGCGGCAGATTGAGCATGCGGCCGACTCTGGCAGCTTCGTTGCGGGGGTCAGCGATGCGCTGGGCCTGCTCGCGCATCCAGTCCCTGGTGAACGTGAACTCCGCTTCCGCCAGCGGTTCCAGGATCGGGCGCAGGTAGTCCATCACCCGGTCGCCGTCGATCTCCATACCCTTGCGGATGAAGCGCTCCTCCTGCATCTCGGTGATCACCGCGTCCGTCTTGCCCTCGAGCACCAGCCGCGTCAGCCGCCCCAGTGGCTCCGGAGCCCCGGTGGGCAGCCGGGCCATCGCTCCGAAGTCGAGGACGCCGAGCCGGCCGTCGTCGAGCAGCCGGAAGTTGCCGGGGTGCGGATCGGCGTGCAACAGACCGGCACGCTGCGGTGCCGAGAAATGCAGCAGCGCCAACAGGCAGCCGGCCCGATTGCGCTGGTCCTGCGTTCCGGTGGCGATGATCTTCGATAGCGGCGTCCCCTCCAGCCATTCGCTGACGATCACCTTCGGCGCGCTGGCGACGACGCGGGGCGCGACGATCTCGGGGTCGCCGTCATAGGCGGCGGAGAATTGGCGTTGAGCCTCGGCTTCCAGGGTGTAGTCGAGTTCCTCGCTCACCCGATCCTTCAGCTCGGTGAGCAGCGGCTTGACGTCAAGGCCGGGAAAGATCCGGCCGAACAGCTTGGCGAAGCGGGACAACTGGTTGAAGTCAGCCATCAGGGCCGGCCCCGCGCCGGGGTACTGGATCTTGACCGCGACCTCCCGGCCGTCGGTCCAGACGCCGCGGTGCACCTGGCCGATCGAGGCGGCGGCGGCAGGAAGGTCCTCGAAGGAGGTGAACCTGGATCGCCAAGAGGTGCCGAACTGCTCGTCGAGGACCCGGTGCATCACCTCCGGCGGCATCGGCGGGGCTGCCTCCTGGAGCTTGGTGAGCGCTTCGCGGTAGGGTGCCGCGGATTCCTCCGGCAATGCGGCTTCGAAGACCGACAGCGCCTGCCCGAACTTCATCGCTCCACCCTTGAGCTGTCCCAGCACCGTGAAGAGCTGCTCGGCGGTGCGTTGTGCCAGTTCGGCCTGGACGTCCTCGGCCGATTGCCCGGTGAGGCGCTTTCCGATCCCTAGGGTCGCTCGTCCAGCGACTCCCAGGGGGAGCCGCGCCAACCGAGCTGTACGTGCCATGCCGCGCTGTGGAATTTCAGTCACGCCCCCATTCTGCCGTGTTGGGCAGATCGGGTGGCCGCGCCGCAGTCGCAACTGTCATGTGGCGGCCACGATCGGCGCCTGAGCCGCCAGTCAGGAAGCTGCCATTCCAAGGTCGCCCCGAGGGTGGCCGGCTCCCGCCGGTCCAGATACGCCAGCGCCTGACTCACGGCAACACCGGACGTGGCGACGCACAGCGCCACGTCCGAGGTCAGCCGACGCCTCGGACGTGAGGCGAGCTGGACGGCGAGCGCCGGCCACGCGGGGTCGCGGTCGATGCGGTGCAGGTCGGCACAGCGCAGGCAGCCGGTGACGCCGGGCAGCACGAGCGGGCCGATGACCGCACGGGAACCGTCCACGCTGGCCGACAGGTGCGCGAGGCCGTCGAGCTGGAAGCTGGTCCGCACGGCCGTCTCTACCGGCGCCGGATCGGTGAGGATCACCAGATCGGCCAGCCGGTCGCGGGGGATCGGCGTGGTGTCGACGTCAGGTGCCGAGCGGCGGATCGCGTCCAGCGCGGCTACCCCGAAGCGCCGCCCCTCGTCCACGGGCGTCAGGCCTCCGGGACAGGAGTCGGCCGCGGCGACGTCGCCTCCGTGCACCAATTGCACCCAGCCGACTCCCGCGGCGGCGAGGGTGGCCGCAACCGAGGCGGCCAGCCGGGAGGTGCCGTGTACGGCGACAGCTGAAGCGCGACGCGCTCGCAACACCGCTTCGGCGGCGTCACCGACGCACGCGCGCAGCGCACCGAGATCCGGCAGAAGGTGTGCGGGCAGTGGCTGGGGCGAGGCCCCGTGAGCGGCCGGGGTGTCCGGAACGGCAGGCTGCTCAGAGGAGTTGGTCAGGAAACCCGCGCTGTCGAGTGCGTCGCGCAATTCGGCCAGCGCCGGGTCCGCCGCCGGTGGACCTGCTACGGACTGCTCGGGCCTGGTTTGTCGATGGCTCCGGGATTGCTCACGTGGCAGCAGAGCCGACATCTCATCGGGGCCGACGTTCTCGATGACGACCCGTCGCTGCCCCAGTTCCAGTTGAACAACCCGGGCGGATCGCCACAACACCACGGCGGCGTTGTTCAGCCGACGATGGGAAGTCTCAACCTGAGACGTGGCACCAGCGGCCAGCGCCGAGGTGTCGGCCGCCGCCGCGGTGCCCTTGCGAGTGCTCATCCGATCACCTTGACACAGCGCAGTGACGGGTCCGGCGCTTGTCCACAAGGTGGGCGTAAACCCTCAACCCAATGTCCACACTTGTGGAGCGCCCTGTGGATAACCATGGGACGACGCGCCACCGATCCGTTGACAACCTGTGGAGGACGATATGCGTCGCGTGTCTCGCGACTCCTCCACCGGGACGAGGCCAGTCGGCGCGCCGGCGCATGAGTTCTTGTCGGTACCGCCGCCTAGGCTCCCGCTATGGCCGAATCACTCCTTGGCGGAGCGCCGCGCGACACTCCGCCCACGATCGAGATCCGACGCAGTGCCCGTCGACGACAGACCGTGGCGGCGTACCGAGATGGCGACAAGATCATCATCTTGATGCCGGCCCGGACGCCGAAGGCCGAAGAAGAGCGTCTGGTCGCGGAGATGGTGGGGCGCGTCACCCGACGTGAGGCGAAGCTCTCTCAAGCGGGTCCTCGGGGGAGTGACAGCGCCCTGGTCGCCCGCGCGCGCCAGTTGTCCAGCGACTACCTGCAGGGTCTCCCGCGGCCTTCCAGCGTGCGCTGGGTCACCAACATGAACCGCCGGTGGGGCTCGTGCACGACTACGGATGGCACCATCCGGCTGTCACACCGGCTGCAGTCCATGCCGTCGTGGGTGATCGACTACGTCCTTGTTCACGAGCTCAGCCACCTGCTGCAGCCCGGCCACGGGCCCGAGTTCTGGGCGTGGGTAGATCGCTACCCGCGCACCGAGCGAGCCCGGGGCTACCTCGAAGGCGTCGCCACCGCGGCTCAGCTGCCCGGCGTGGTCCCGGGGGAGTCAGGGTCATCCGAACTGTCGGACTGCGACTCACCGGACTGAGGATCACCGGACCGAGGATCACCGGACTGAGAGCCGGGTCCGGGCTCGGGCTGGCTCGGGTCACGCAACTCGGGGACCGACAGCTCCAGCGACGTGCCGTAGCTGCGGGCGAAGTTCTCCGGATCGTCCAGGTCGTCCGCGCTCGGCAGCAGGTCGGGGTGGTTCCACAAGCCGTCGCGTACCGACGCGCCGTGCTGCTCCGTCATCGCCGTCCACAGGGATGCGGCGTCGCGCAGCCGGCGTGGTCGCAGTTCCAGGCCCACCAGGGTCGAGAAGGTCTGCTCGGCGGGACCACCGGAGGCGCGGCGGCGACGGACCGCCTCTGCCAGCGCGTCCGAGCCCTGCATCCGGTCACGGGCGGCTGTGGCGACCACGGTGTCCACCCAGCCCTCGATCAGAGCGAGCAAGGTCTCCAGCCGGCGCAGCGCGGCGTTCTGGGCATCGGTGTTCTGAGGCTCGAACAATCCCCCGGCCAGGGCGTTCTGCATGGACTCCGGATTGGTGGGGTCGATGTCGGCGAGCGCGGACGAGATCGCATCCGCATCGATGGAGATGCCGCGGCCGTAGGCGTCGACGGCCTCGATGACCTGCTGGCGCAGCCACGGGACATGGCTGAACAGCCGGTGGTGCGCCGCCTCGCGCAGCGCCATGAACAGCCGGACGTCGGCGATCGGGCGACCGAGCCCGGTGGCCAGCACGTCGAGGTTCGCCATCACCAGGGCGCCGGTGCCCTTCGGACCCAGCGGCAGCCCGATCTCGGTGGCCGACACGACCTCGCCCGCGAGAGCGGCGATGCCCTGCCCGAGCTGAGCGCCGAACATCATGCCGCCCAACTGGGTGAGCATGGGCGCCATCGGGCCGGCCTGCGCGGCGACCTCGGGCGGCAGCGCGCTCGACATGGCGGCGACGACTCTGGTCGCGACCGGATCGCACAGCGCGGCCCAGGTGCTCATCGTCTTCTCGACCCATTCGACCTGGCTCCAGGCCTCGGTGGTGGTGACACCGGAGGGCAGGTCGGTCGCGCCGTCCAGCCACAGGTCTGCCAGCCGCAGGGCGTCCGCGGCGGCCGACCTGTCGGCGGCGGACACGCTGTGGTGCTGGGCGGCCAGGGTAGAGATGGCCAATTGTCGAGCGAGATCCCAGTTCACCGGGCCGCCGGAGCCCGACAGCAGCCGTTGCAGTTCCGCGAAGAGCGGGATCTTGGCGGACAGATCGTCCGGGTCGTTGCCCGGCTCGTTCTGGCCGAACTGCCCGAAACCAAATCCGAAGTCGTTCATTCCAGTCACGTTAGCGTCAACGGTCGGCGCCCGGGGAGCGTGCCCGCCGCGCTGCGCCCGCAGCGAACACCGGCCGGTAGCCGGCGTTGCGGCGCGCGTCCGTCCATGGTGTGTGCCTGGCGTTTACCGTGTGCGTCATGGCATGGATGTGGTGGTTGCTCGCACCGGTCGCCAGCACGGCGATCGGAGCGACGGTGATCTGGTGGCGTGCGTGGCGCGAGCGCTCCGGCGCGTGGCGGACGTCCGGCGCGATGTCAGAGCACCGTGCGCTGCTGCGGGCGCTGCCGCAGGGCCGGGCCGCCGAGCCGGTCCCGGTGACCATACGAGTGCTCCATCGAACCGCCGAGACGCCTCCTCAGCGGGTGCCAGACCTCGGCCGCTAGCATGTCGGCAATGTCTCGTCAGTTACGCACCCTCGTATTCGGTGCGGTCCTGTGCCTGGTGCTGGCGATTCTCAGTTTCGGCATGCGGGTGCCCTATCTCGTCCTCGGGCCCGGACCTACCTTCAACACCCTGGGCACGGACAGCGGCAAGGACATCATCGCGGTGTCAGGCCACCCGGTCACCAAGACGACGGGCCACCTGAACCTGATGACGGTGTCGGCCGACACCCAGAACACCACCATCGCCGGCGCCATCAACGGCTGGTTGCGTCACGACGAGGTGGTGGTGCCGCACGACAGCATCTACCCGCCGGGAACCTCACAGCAGCAGCAGAACGCCCAGGACGCCGAGGACTTCACCGCCTCGCAGGACAATGCAACGGCCGCGGCCGCATGCGAGCTGGGCTATCCCAAGGGCTTCGGGGTGATCTCGGTCGCGTCGGACTCGCCGAACGCCTCGGTATTGAAGCCGGGGGACCGGTTCGTATCGGTGGTGGGGGTCAAGATCACCGAGGACGCCGCCCTTCGCAAGGTGCTCGCCGCCCACAAGGCCGGCGACACACTTCCCACTGTGGTGATCCGTGGCGGCAAGCCGGTGACGGTGCAGGCGGTTCTCGGTGCGCACGCGTCCGGAAGCAGCACACCCCGGCTCGGCATCACCGTGGGCGAGGGCTGCCTGCCGCCGTTCGAGATCTCCTTGAGCCTCACCGGCATCGGCGGCCCGTCGGCGGGGTTGATGTTCACCCTCGGCATCATCGACAAGATCAGTGAGCACGACCTGACGCACGGACGGTTCATCGCCGGCACCGGCACCATCGACCCGAGTGGCAAGGTCGGGCAGATCGGCGGGATCTCGCTGAAGATGATCGCGGCCAAGCGGGCCGGCGCCACGATCTTCCTCGCACCGGCCAGCAATTGCGCTGATGTGCGGGGCGACATCCCGTCCGGCCTGAACGTCGTCCGGGTCGAGACGCTGCATGACGCGATCACCAGCCTGGACACCCTCGCCAACGGCGGCGCGGTTCCGCACTGCTAGGCGGCGCTCAGCCAGAGACGCTGCTCAGTCGACCAGCGTCGCGCTGAGAGCCGCCACCAGGTTGGGTGCGAGGTCGGGTCCGGTGAGTAGATCGTCGCCCGACTCTGCGGCGCCACGCAGCCGCAGGATGCTCGCCGAGCGACCGTCGCGCAGCACCACCACGACCAACCGTGCCTCTCGCCGGTCGGGGTGCTCCACCGCGCGGGACGCGGCCGCCTCGATCGTCAGGTCGTCCAGTTCCGGCTCGGCGGACGGCGGCAGCATCACGATCTCTTGACTGAGGCCACAGCCGACGACCTCGCCCGGCCAGCCGATCTGGGCCAGCGCCTCGTCCAGCGAACCCTCCGGTAGCTCCTCCTGCGCGATCGGGGTGATGGCGTCGTCGGAGATCTCTTCCGGATCGGCCACCAGGTCGGCACCGAGCACGTCGGAGGCGTTGGGGTCCGCTGCCAGCAGCCGGGTGGGCACCAACGCGAACAGCATCGGCCCCAGGTCCCAGCCGGATTGGCCGACGAAGGCCTCGATCTCGGCCGCGATGGCCTCCAGCATGATGGGCGCGGGACCAGCGGGGCTCTCGTCTTCGGTCATGACCAGATCGTGCCACCCGCCGGAACCCGTCCCGGGCTCGGTACGTTGCTGCTAGGGAACACCACTTTTATACGCGTCGCGAACCGAAGCAGGACGATTCTCGGCCGGCGCAGGGTAAGGAGAGCTTCGTGGCCATGCGGCCTGAAATGCCGAGCATTCGGGTGTCACGTCGCGGCAAGATCGCGATCGGCGTGCTCATCTCGCTGTTTGTACTGCTCTCTGTGCTGGGCTCGCTCGTGCGGGTCTACACCGACTGGCTGTGGTTCGGCGAGGTCCACTATCGGTCGGTGTTCAGCACCATCCTGTGGACCCGGATCGTGCTCTTCGTCGTGGTGGGCCTGGTGCTCACCTCGATCATCGGCGCCAATGTCTTCCTGGCCTATCGGATGCGGCCGCCGTTCCGGCCGATCTCCCAGGAGCAGGAGAACCTCGAGCGCTACCGGGTCGCCCTGGAGCCCCGCAAGAAGCTCATCTTCGGCGCACTGGTGGCCATCATCTTCATCGCGGCCGGAATGTCGGCTCAGGGCAACTGGCAGACCTGGCAACTCTGGCGCAACGGCCAGTCCTTCGGCGTGCAGGACCCCCAGTTCCACCGCGACATCTCTTTCTTCGCCTGGGACTACCCGGCGTACCGGCTGATCCTGAGCTTCGCCTTCAACGCCGTGATCTTCTCGCTGCTGCTCAGCCTCGCGGTGCACTACCTGTTCGGAGCCTTCCGGATCGCGACGCCCGGCCACAAATTGACGATCTCGGCCCGCCGGCACGTCACGCTGCTGGTGTTCTTCTTCATCGCACTGAAGGCCTGCGCGTACTGGCTGGACCGGTACGGCCTGGTGTTCTCCGGCCGCGGCAAGGTCACCGGCGCCTCGTACACCGACGTCAACGCCTCGCTACCGGCGAAGACGATCCTGTTCTGGGTGGCGGTGCTGATCGCGCTGGCCGTGTTGGCGAGTCTGTGGCTCAAGAGCGCCCAGATCCCGATCATCTCGTTCGTGGTGCTGCTGGTGCTGTCGATCGGCATCAACGGCATCTACCCGGCCGTCGTCCAGCAGATCACGGTCAAGCCGAACGCCAGCGACAAAGAGGCGCCATACATATCGAGAAACATTCAGGCCACCAGACAGGCCTATGACATCGTCACCAACACCGACGGCGGCAACGTCACGTACGAGAGTTACAAGGTCGACACCGACCCGAAGACGACCGCGCTCTCGTCGACGGATCCGACGATCTCCAACCTGCGCATCCTCGACCCGAACGTGGTGTCCTCGACCTTCAGCCGGTTCCAGCAACTGCGCAACCAGTACGGTTTCCCGGACAAGCTCGATATCGACCGCTACACCGTGGAGAACCAGACGCAGGACTACGTCGTCGGCGTCCGCGAACTGGACCAGAGCAAGCTCACCGGTAACCAGACCAACTGGATCAACGCCCACACCTTCTACACCCACGGGTACGGTTTCGTGGCCGCCGCGGCGAGCAGCGACGTCACCAACACGAAGCAGTTCACCGAGGGAGACATCCCGCCGACGGGCCCGCTGACCATGACGACGCCCCAGGTGTATTACGGCGAGTTGCTTCCGAACTACTCGATCGTGGGTGCGTCCGGAACCCCCCGGGAGTACGACGGCGCGGATGTGAAGACCACCTACACCGGCAGCGGCGGTGTCTCGCTGTCCAACGTGTTCAACCGGCTGGCCTTCGGTATCAAGTACCGCGAGGCGAACTTCCTGCTGAACAATGCCGCCAGCGCCCAGGGCGCCAAGATCATGTTCAACCGCGACCCCCGCCAACGGGTGAAGAAGGTGGCGCCGTTCCTCACCGTCGACGGCGACCCGTATCCGGCGGTCATCGGCGGGCGGGCGCAGTGGATCGTCGACGCATACACGACGTTGGCGAATTACCCGTACTCCGAACGGCAAAACCTGTCCGACCTCACCACCGACTCGCTGACCGCGGCGAACCGCACGGCGGCGCAGGCGGACAGCCAAGTGAACTACATCCGCAACTCCGTCAAGGCGACGGTCGACGCCTACACCGGCAAGGTCACCCTCTACCAATGGCGGGACGACCCGGTGCTCAGCACCTGGATGAAGGTCTTCCCTGGGGTGGTGCAGCCGAAGTCCTCGATGCCCGCCGACGTGCAGGCGCACGTCCGGTATCCCCAGGACCTGTTCGAGGTTCAGCGCAAGCTGCTCGAGCAGTACCACGTGGACGATCCGCGGCAGTTCTACAACGTGGCCGACAAGTGGACGGTCCCCAACGACCCGTACCCCATCAACGGCACGATCGGCACCGCCCAGCCGCCGTACTACGCGCTGGCGAGTGCCCCGGCGAACGAGGGCGGTGGGGCCCAGTTCCAGCTGACCACTCCGATGAAGGTCAACAACAGCACCAACCTGGCCGCCTACCTCACCGTGGACAGTGACCCCGGCCCGAACTACGGCAAGATGACCGTGCTACGGGTGCCGACCAGCACGGTGATCCAGGGGCCGGAGCAGATCGCCAACACGTTCCAGACGAACACCACGATTTCGCGTGACCTCACGCTGCTCGATTCGGGCGGGTCCAACGTGATCCATGGCAATCTGCTGACCCTGCCGATCGGCAGTTCGTTCCTGTACGTGGAGCCGTTGTACGTCCAGGGCTCGGGCGGCAATGGCTACCCGATCCTGCAACGGGTGATGGTGGCCTACGGCGACAAGATCGGCTACGCGGACACGCTGGCCGGCGCGCTGGCGAACCTCAACCACGGGCCGGTCGGCGTCACGGTACTAAACGGTCTGTCCGGAGGCACCACCACCAGTCCGACGAGCCCGGGGCCGTCCGCGTCGCCGCCGGCATCCTCGTCGGCGCCGTCGCCCGCTCCGTCGGCCAGCGCGAGCACCGGGACGGCACCGCTGCCGGTAGGTCAGCAGCAGTTGGTGGCGCAGTTGAACTCGGCGCTGAACCGCCTGCAGCAGGCCTACCGGTCAGGTGACCTGGCCGCTATCGGGCAGGCCCAGGCTGACGTGCAGCGGCTGTCGGCGCAGTACCTGAAGGGCCAGTCGAAGTCCCCGTCATCCTCGACGTCTCCGAAGTAGTAACACCGGAAGTAACGTCTCCCAAGTAGTAGCACCGGAAGTAGTAGCACCGATCAATGCCGTCGGGGTCGTCCGAGTCATGCGGACGACCCCGATTTGGCTTGGCGGACAAGGGCGGGTAGTGTTCGTCTTACCGACGCGGGGTGGAGCAGCTCGGTAGCTCGCTGGGCTCATAACCCAGAGGTCGCAGGTTCAAATCCTGTCCCCGCTACCACATAGGTCCCAGAATACAAGGCCTCCAGCGCATCGCGCCGGAGGCCTTGTATGTTCGTCTCCCTCATATGTCCCTCAAACTGGGCGGCACGGGCCGACCCGAGGGGCCAGCGTCTGGGAGGCGCTAGTGCGGTGCGTCACCGGCCATCACAATGTCCCGTCGGCACACCGGGGCCAGCTCATCGTCATCGGAGCTGTGCCGAACCCATTCCCGTGAGCCCGTTCCAACTCATCACCGGAAACTGCGCCAACCGTGGAACGGCACCTCACGCGCCGCTCTTCCCAGGCGACGCCTGCTTTGCAGGCCTCGTAATACTGCGACTAGGGCATCCCGGCAGATAGGTGTCGATCAACCGCCGAGGAAGGTCCCGGCAATGACCGGCACAAGCATCCGTTCTACCTCGTCGGGCGACTTGCCGTGGAGTTCGGGCTCGAGGGCGGTCATGCTGAGTAGGACGAGAATGCCCCCTACGCACTTGACCCGGAATAGAAGCTCGTCGTCGTCTACGCCCGGCATCACGGCTCGTAGTCGAGGAATCAATGCCGCGTGCGCTCGCCCGGTCGCTGTTGCTGCCCATTCTTCCAAGCCATCGGGCGGGTCTGAGGTGACTCGGGCAAGCACGCGCACGTACGGTCGCCCTTTGCTAGAAGGTCCCCTCAAGGCGTGGACCATTGGCCGAAAGTAAGCCCCGGTGATCTCGTGCAGGCTCGCATCGGCGGGCAGCGCGTCCAGTTCGGCGATCTGGGCGTCGATGATGTTCTCCACGGCCTCGGACGCTGCGGTCGCCAGCAGCGCAGCCAGACCGCCGAAGTGGTAGTGCACCGCGGCGATGTTGGTCTGCGCACGTTCGGTGAGGTCGCGCAGCCGGATCGCGCTTTCGCCTCTCTCGGCAATCAGTTGCTGCGCCGCTTCGATGAGTAGGCGACGGGTGCGCTCCCCGCCCGCCCGTCGGCCGTCCGCGGCGGCGGGGCTGGGGGAGGGAAGGCTACTCATAAATCTATTCAAGCACACGAGTAAATACTATGGTAAAGTCATTCAAATGAATGAGCGAACTTTGAACCTCGCCGTGATCCTGGGCAGTACCCGACCGGGTCGTAACGGAGCGGGGGTGGCTGAGTGGGTGATGCAGAAGGCCGCTGACCGAACCGGTGCCAGATATGAGTTGGTCGACCTCCTTGACTGGCCCTTGCCGCACATGGACGAACCGATACCACCCGTGATGGGTCAGTACGCGGGGGAGCACACGAAGGCGTGGGCGGCCAAGATCGCCGAATTCGATGGTTTCGTGTTCGTGACGCCGGAATACAACCACTCCACCTCGGGCGTGCTCAAGAACGCCATCGACTACATCTACGCCGAGTGGAACAACAAGGCCGCGGCCTTCGTGGGTTACGGCACGATCGGCGGCGCGCGCGCGATCGAACACCTGCGCGGCGTGATGAGCGGCATGCAGGTCGCGCACGTCTCGCAGCAGTTGAGCTTCTCGATGTTCACCGACTTCGAGGACTGGTCCAGCTTCACTCCTGGACCCCAGCACGACGAGGCGGCCGGCACCCTCTTCGACCAGCTCGAGGGCTGGTCGACGGCGCTGAAGACTTGGCGGGACGCGTGAGCGCCTGGTTCGACGGACAGACCGTCATCGTCTCGGGCAGAGCCCGGGGGAAGTCACGTCCGTGGGTTTCACGCCGCCGGCGCGAACGTCATTGTCGTCGACGTCCTCGACGGCATTCGGCCAGCTCGCGGCCATCGCATCTCGCGAGCCGGCCCGCGGTTTCGACCGGACCGTTTCGGCCGGGCCGGCGATCGCCGCGCGGGTCCATGAACGAGATGCGGTCCCCATTTCAACTAGGAGGAGACAGCACAATGATTCTCATTACGACAGCTGGCAAGGCGGGTGCAGAAGCAGCACGCTTGCTCGCTCAGCGAGGAGAACCGGTGCGGATCCTGGTCCGCGATCCGGAGAAGGCGACCACGCTGGCACAGGCGGGCGCAGAGGTCGCCGTCGGTGACCTGGAGGTGCCGTCGACGATCGACGCGGCCATGCAGGGCATCGCGGCAGTGGTGCTTGTCAGCCTGGCCATCCCCACGCAGGAGCTGAACGTGGTCAACAGCGCTGTCGGCGCGGGTGTCGATCACGTCGTGAAGATCACCAGCAAAGCCTCCGCGGACTCGCCCATCGCTCGCCGGCGTGGTCAGACAGAAATCGAGAACGGGCTAGTCGCCTCCGGGCTCGGCTACACGCTGCTCAGAAACAACGCCTACATGCAAAACTTCCTGATGCTGGCCCCCGCGATCGCGAAGACGAGTAGCTTCGGCTCCTCAACGGGTGACGGTCGCATCGGCATGGTCGACACCCGCGACGTAGCCGCTGTTGCCGTAGAGATCGCTGCTTCGCCCGCCTCCCACAGGGGGAAGACCTACTGGCCCTCCGGGCCTGAGAGTCTCTCCTACGCAGACGCGGCGCGAATGTTCTCGAAAGTCCTCGGCCGACCGATCACGTTCCACCCGCTCACCTTCGAAGAGCAAAAGCGGGCAATGGTCGACGTCGGCGTCCCCGACCACATCGCCGAGATGAACGCCCAAGCCGTCACCCTGTTCGCCCAAGGCGACTCCGACTGGATCAACGACGACGTGCTCTCGATCCTTGGTCGGCCGGCGCATACTTTCGAGCAATTCGTCACCGACTTCGCCCCCGAATTCTCGTGAAGATTAGGACACTTCGGTCACGCTGAAACCCGGATCGTCGGAAGCCCCGCCGATCCGACTTGTGCGAGCCAGCCCGAGGTTGCCATTGCGAGCGCTGGGGCGCAAGCAGCCCGACGCCCAGTGCCTAGTCCACGTGGGCCCCGGCATGGGCAGGCGCCCGCGAGCGGCCAGATGGTGCGATCCGCGTACGTGCCGAGCAACTCCGATTGCGTGCTCGGCTCTCTTTGGCAGCACCTAAACGTGTCCGCACTCCAGAGGAGATCTCGATGATTGATGTCAACGCCCTCCGTACACCCGACGATCGCTTCGCCGGCCTTCAGGACTTCCCGTTTCCGCCACACTACGTAGACGACTTACCCGGTTACGAAGGACTTCGGGCGCACTATCTGGACGAGGGACCGAGGGACTCCGACCGTACATTCCTATGTCTGCATGGCGAACCGACTTGGAGCTATCTATACAGAAAAATGATCCCCGTTATGCTGGAAACCGGTGCACGCATAGTTGCGCCCGACTTCTTCGGCTTCGGTCGCTCCGACAAGCCCGTGCATGACTCTACATATACCTTTCACTTCCACCGAAAGTTCCTCCTGCGCTTCGTCGAGCACCTCGCTCTCCGCAATATCACCTTGGTCGTCCAAGATTGGGGAGGGACGTTGGGGCTCACTCTGCCTGTGGATGCTGGCTTCCGGGCCAGATTAGACAGACTGTTGGTGATGAACACAGTTCTTCCGGTCGGCGAGCCCCTCGGCCCGCACTTCTACGAGTGGAGGTCGCTGGTCCGAAACACTTCTGATTTGCCGGTAGGAGAATGGATCCGACAGGCAGCACCAGGGCTTACACCTCAGGAGATGGCTGCCTATGACGCTCCCTTCCCCGATCGCCACTTCCAGGCTGGAGCTCGAACGTTTCCGGATCTGGCCATGGTTGAGTCCGAGATGGACGGGGTTGCCGAATCCAACGCGGCCCTCAGGTTTTGGACAGAGGAATGGTCGGGCGAGACATTCATGGCCATTGGACCGGACGATCCGGATGTGGAAACAATGCAAACGCTGCGATACCAGATTCGAGGTTGCCCGGAACCGCTGCTTGTTGAAGGAACGGGCCACTTCGTACAAGAGTGCGGCGATTCAGTTGCCCGAGCCGCGTTGGCCGCATTCGGTGATCTCTGATTGCGAACAGCATTGGGTTCGATCCCGGCCACGGGTCTGTGTCAGTAGTTAGTTAGTCTCTGGTTCACTTTGAAAATAACGAGTATTCTTGCTCCCGCCGCGCGTGACGGTGCTCGTTGTCGATTGTTGGCGCGGCCTCGTTCATCGACGCGGACAGGTGTGGCGCAGCGGGGCGCAGATCGTTTTGCTCGGCGCGGGTGGTAGGTCGAACGCTGAGATCGCGTTGCAGATCGGCGTGTTGCCGGGTCCACGGGCCGGCGTCCAACGACCGCGCGACCTTCTGCAGGTTGCCCGCGGCGAGTAGCCGTTGGATCGTTTCGATGCCGGCCGGCCAGCTGCTCATTGCTGACCGCCCAGATAGAGTTCGACGAGAGGATGCCCCTGGCGGTCCTGGTGAAAGCATCGCGCGCGGGAGCGTTAGCGGTACCGACCACAGAGGTCCAGCCCGGCGGGCCCACCACCGCGGCGGAGGCTACAGCTGGCGGTCGGAAACAAGCACGTCGTCTGCGATAGCGTGAAACCGGATCGGAGGCCGTCTTGTTCATTGCACATCTGAGTGACCCGCACCTGATGACCGGCCCGCTCGGTGCTGAGCCGGCAACCCGGTTGCATACCGCTCTGGGACGAGTCCTGGGGCTGGACCCCCGGCCGGACTGCGTGGTGATCACCGGCGACCTCACCGAGCACGCCGATCCGCAGGATTACCAGACGCTGCGCACCGTTCTCGCGGGGTTCCCGCTGCCGCTGCTCCTGGTCGCCGGCAACCACGATTCGTCGGCGGAGCTCAGCAAGGCGTTCGCGGGCACTCCGCACCTCAACGGCGGCGTCAGCACCCGTTACGTTGTCAGCTATCCCGAGGCCACCCTGGTAGTGCTGGATTCGAGCAAGCCCGGCACGCCTGCGGGGGAGCTCGGGACGGAGCAGCTCGCCTGGCTTGATGAGCAGCTTTCCGGCTGCGGGGACCGTCCGGCGCTGGTGTGCCTGCACCACCCGCCGATCCGGGTGGGCATCCCGTTCTTCGACGCGATGAACCTGATCGATCGGAAGCCGTTGGCAGAGGTCATCCGCCGGCACCGGCATGTCGTCCGGGTGCTCGCCGGGCACGTCCACCGGCCGATCAGCGCGGCTTTCGCCGGCAGCACCGTGACGGTCGCGCCCAGCACGTACCGGCAGAGTGAGCTGCGGCTGCGCAACGATCCGGGGATGCGATCTCTCGACGAGCCATCCGGGTTTCTGCTGCACTGGATCGACGGGGCGGACTGCGCTACGCATCTGGTGCCGGGCAGCTCCGCCGGCGGCCCGTTGGGCAAGTTCTGAGGTCTGGAACGCCCACGAGCTGCGGTCCGGAAGACGGTCGATGGCCCGGTCACGCCCGCGGTCGTAACTGCGGAGCGGCCGGGCCATCGCCGATGAACAGCCCTTAGAGGACGATTCTCTCGCCGACGTAGATGCGGTTCGGGTTGGTGATCTTCGGGTTGAGGCGAACCAGGGTACGCCAGCCGCCTGATATGTGGTGCGTGGCGGCGATCCCCGACAGCGTGTCACCGGAGCGCACGACATAGACCGGGTGACCGGCCGGCGCCGGTGCCGGCGCTCTCCTGACGGGAGCGGGCACCGAGACCGGCGTGGTGGCCACCGTCAGGTACCTGCCGCACACCGGCCACGCCCCTACGCCCTGCGAGGCGAGGGTCCTTTCAGCGATCGCAATCTGCTGCCCCTTGGTCGCGAGGTCAGCCCGCGCGGCGTAAGCGGTGCCGCCGTAGGCACGCCAGGTGCTGGCGCTGAACTGCAGGCCGCCGTAGTAGCCGTTGCCGGTGTTGATCGCCCAATTGCCACTGGACTCGCAGCGGGCCACGCCGTCCCAGTTGTGGGGCCTTCGCCCCGAAAAGTGGACACGCGATTTGATTGTTATGCGGCCGGTCGTAGCGTAGCCGCGGTGGTGGTGTTCTCGTAGGTGATCGGGCTGCGGTAGCCGCAGGCGGAGTGCCGGCGGCGGG